>NZ_CP026095.1:3730000-3992500 GCF_004006295.1 Peribacillus asahii | reverse complement strand
TCCGCGCCGAAAATGTACCGGGGCTAAACATAACACCGAAGCTGTGGATGGACATCTGCGATGTCCGTGGTAGGAGAGCGTTCTAAGGGCGTTGAAGCTAGACCGGAAGGACTGGTGGAGCGCTTAGAAGTGAGAATGCCGGTATGAGTAGCGAAAGAAGGGTGAGAATCCCTTCCACCGAATATCTAAGGTTTCCTGAGGAAGGCTCGTCCGCTCAGGGTTAGTCGGGACCTAAGCCGAGGCTGAAAAGCGTAGGCGATGGACAACAGGTTGATATTCCTGTACCACCTATACATCGTTTGAGCGATGGGGGGACGCAGGAGGATAGGGTAAGCGCGCTGTTGGATATGCGCGTCCAAGCAGTTAGGCTGGAAACGAGGCAAATCCCGTTTCCGTTAAGGCTGAGCTGTGATGGCGAGGGAAATAGAGTACCGAAGTTCCTGATTCCACACTGCCAAGAAAAGCCTCTAGCAAGATGTAGGGTGCCCGTACCGCAAACCGACACAGGTAGATGAGGAGAGAATCCTAAGGTGTTCGAGAGAACTCTCGTTAAGGAACTCGGCAAAATGACCCCGTAACTTCGGGAGAAGGGGTGCTCATTAGGGTGTTAAAGCCCAGATGAGCCGCAGTGAATAGGCCCAGGCGACTGTTTAGCAAAAACACAGGTCTCTGCGAAACCGCAAGGTGAAGTATAGGGGCTGACACCTGCCCGGTGCTGGAAGGTTAAGAGGAGAGGTTAGCGCAAGCGAAGCTTTGAATTGAAGCCCCAGTAAACGGCGGCCGTAACTATAACGGTCCTAAGGTAGCGAAATTCCTTGTCGGGTAAGTTCCGACCCGCACGAAAGGTGTAACGATCTGGGCACTGTCTCAACGAGAGACTCGGTGAAATTATAGTACCTGTGAAGATGCAGGTTACCCGCGACAGGACGGAAAGACCCCGTGGAGCTTTACTGCAGCCTGATATTGAATTTTGGTACAGCTTGTACAGGATAGGTAGGAGCCTGTGAAGCCGGAGCGCCAGCTTCGGTGGAGGCGTTGGTGGGATACTACCCTGGCTGTATTGACATTCTAACCCGCACCCCTGATCGGGGTGGGAGACAGTGTCAGGTGGGCAGTTTGACTGGGGCGGTCGCCTCCTAAAAGGTAACGGAGGCGCCCAAAGGTTCCCTCAGAATGGTTGGAAATCATTCGTAGAGTGTAAAGGCACAAGGGAGCTTGACTGCGAGACCTACAAGTCGAGCAGGGACGAAAGTCGGGCTTAGTGATCCGGTGGTTCCGCATGGAAGGGCCATCGCTCAACGGATAAAAGCTACCCCGGGGATAACAGGCTTATCTCCCCCAAGAGTCCACATCGACGGGGAGGTTTGGCACCTCGATGTCGGCTCATCGCATCCTGGGGCTGTAGTCGGTCCCAAGGGTTGGGCTGTTCGCCCATTAAAGCGGTACGCGAGCTGGGTTCAGAACGTCGTGAGACAGTTCGGTCCCTATCCGTCGTGGGCGCAGGAAATTTGAGAGGAGCTGTCCTTAGTACGAGAGGACCGGGATGGACGCACCGCTGGTGTACCAGTTGTCTTGCCAAAGGCATCGCTGGGTAGCTATGTGCGGACGGGATAAGTGCTGAAAGCATCTAAGCATGAAGCCCCCCTCAAGATGAGATTTCCCATAGCGCAAGCTAGTAAGACCCCTGAAAGATGATCAGGTTGATAGGTCAGAGGTGGAAGTGTGGCGACACATGGAGCTGACTGATACTAATCGGTCGAGGACTTAACCTATTGTTTTGATAACACGCAATGCTTTCCTATTATCTAGTTTTGAAAGAATAAAAAAATATTCTTGCAAAACTTCTGGAAAAGTACTATAATAGAATAGTGACTGAAAGAAGTAATGTTTGGTGACGATAGCGAAGAGGTCACACCCGTTCCCATTCCGAACACGGAAGTTAAGCTCTTCAGCGCCGATGGTAGTTGGGGGTTTCCCCCTGTGAGAGTAGGACGTCGTCAAGCATAATGGAGGATTAGCTCAGCTGGGAGAGCATCTGCCTTACAAGCAGAGGGTCGGCGGTTCGATCCCGTCATCCTCCACCATATATGCCGGTGTAGCTCAATTGGTAGAGCAACTGACTTGTAATCAGTAGGTTGGGGGTTCAAGTCCTCTTGCCGGCACCATTTGGACGAGTCATTAGCTCAGTTGGTAGAGCATCTGACTTTTAATCAGAGGGTCGCAGGTTCGAATCCTGCATGACTCACCATATTGCGGGTGTGGCGGAATTGGCAGACGCACCAGACTTAGGATCTGGCGCCGCAAGGCGTGGGGGTTCGACTCCCTTCACCCGCATTATTTTTTGCGGAAGTAGTTCAGTGGTAGAATACAACCTTGCCAAGGTTGGGGTCGCGGGTTCGAATCCCGTCTTCCGCTCCACTTTTCGTAAAGTGCCGGGGTGGCGGAACTGGCAGACGCACAGGACTTAAAATCCTGCGGTAGGTGACTACCGTACCGGTTCGATTCCGGTCCTCGGCACCATCTTAATATGCGCCCGTAGCTCAATTGGATAGAGCGTCTGACTACGGATCAGAAGGTTATGGGTTCGACTCCTTTCGGGCGCGCCATTATTATACGGGAAGTAGCTCAGCTTGGTAGAGCACTTGGTTTGGGACCAAGGGGTCGCAGGTTCGAATCCTGTCTTCCCGACCATTGATCTACTAAATATATGGGGCCTTAGCTCAGCTGGGAGAGCGCCTGCCTTGCACGCAGGAGGTCAGCGGTTCGATCCCGCTAGGCTCCACCAAATTTCATTAAATACTTATATTTCCTTGGCGGTGTAGCTCAGCTGGCTAGAGCGTACGGTTCATACCCGTGAGGTCGGGGGTTCGATCCCCTCCGCCGCTACCAAAAAATATAAGGACCTTTAGCTCAGCTGGTTAGAGCAGACGGCTCATAACCGTCCGGTCGTAGGTTCGAGTCCTACAAGGTCCACCATAAGTTCTTTATTTAAACGGAGGTATACCCAAGTCCGGCTGAAGGGATCGGTCTTGAAAACCGACAGGGGGGTCAAACCCCGCGGGGGTTCGAATCCCTCTACCTCCTCCATTTTAAATAATTTTTACCGTCGCGGGGTGGAGCAGTCCGGTAGCTCGTCGGGCTCATAACCCGAAGGTCGCAGGTTCAAATCCTGTCCCCGCAATATGGTCCGGTAGTTCAGTTGGTTAGAATGCCTGCCTGTCACGCAGGAGGTCGCGGGTTCGAGTCCCGTCCGGACCGCCATATTACTTTTTAAAAATCATTTGGCTCAGTAGCTCAGTCGGTAGAGCAAAGGACTGAAAATCCTTGTGTCGGCGGTTCGATTCCGTCCTGAGCCACCATTATTATTCTAGAAATTACGGCGATTGTGGCGAAGTGGTTAACGCATCGGATTGTGGTTCCGACATTCGTGGGTTCGATTCCCATCAGTCGCCCCATATATGCGGGTGTAGTTTAGTGGTAAAACCTCAGCCTTCCAAGCTGATGATGAGGGTTCGATTCCCTTCACCCGCTCCAAATAATGGGCCTATAGCTCAGCTGGTTAGAGCGCACGCCTGATAAGCGTGAGGTCGGTGGTTCGAGTCCACTTAGGCCCACCATTCCGCAGTAGCTCAGTGGTAGAGCACTCGGCTGTTAACCGAGCGGTCGTAGGTTCGAATCCTACCTGCGGAGTACGGGGAAGTACTCAAGAGGCTGAAGAGGCGCCCCTGCTAAGGGTGTAGGTCGGGTAACCGGCGCGAGGGTTCAAATCCCTCCTTCTCCGCCATTTGGCCCCTTGGTCAAGCGGTTAAGACACCGCCCTTTCACGGCGGTAACACGGGTTCGAATCCCGTAGGGGTCATACAGTTAAAGCAGATTTAAAAGTATTGTTACATACAAACTTTTAAATCTGCTTTTTTGTTTATATTATTTGTTCATTTTGGTTGTTCTAAAAAGAGGGAATATGAAGTGTATGCTAATTGGTACGAATGCAGAGAGACTAGAGCCAGTTCGTGAAATTAATAGTTTTTCAAGTTTGCTGCACATAATAAGAAACCAGCCGCAATGATTAAATTGCGGCTGGTTGTATTAGAATAAGTCCTCAATCGTTTAACGAACAATATGATTTAACACAGCTATTAAAATAAATAACTAATTAGTAGCCCGACTGCCATTAGAAATCCAAAGAATGTGTTCGTTTGGGCCGTTGCTTTCATCGATGGCATCATTGTGATAGGTTCTGTTTTCCCTATAAATCCTGTTGTCGCTTTAATAGCTTTTGGTAAGCTTAAAAAGGCAAGTAGAATCCAAGCACTGACCGTTCCTGTTAAAACTAATCCAATTAGCCATAGATAAGAAACCGCAAACATAATCGCCATAAATATAATGGCTTTCTTACGTCCTAAAACAATTGGCAGAGTTTTGCGCCCATTTGCTTTATCCCCATCATGGTCACGAAGGTTATTGGACATATTGATCAAGCCGACTAAAATTCCGCTCGGTACAGATACTAAAATGGCAAGGGTCGATACATAGCCGGTTTGAATAAAGAAAGCGATTAAAATGATAAAACATCCCATAAATAAGCCGGAAAAAAGTTCGCCAAATGGTGTGGATGAAATCGGTAGTGGACCACCTGTATATAAATAGCCAACCAGCATACAAATAAGTCCAACAGCTGCAAGCCACCAAGAAGATACGGCACAAATATAGAAGCCAATTCCAATGGAAACAGCATACATTGTGAGTGCGAGTGTCATAATCAACTTGGGAGTCATACCGTGACGAACAATTCCACCGCCAATCCCAATGGAATCTTCCGTATCTAACCCTCGCTTAAAATCATAATATTCATTAAATAAATTAGTAGCAGCTTGTATTAAAATACTAGCAACCATCATAGCTGTAAACAACAGCCAATTCACGTTACCTTCTATAAGAGCAATAATTGTGCCCAATAAAACGGGTACGAATGCGGCTGTTAATGTGTGGGGGCGAATAAGTTCCCACCAGATTTTCCAGCTGCGCTTAACGGCCGATTCAGCTGAATGATTAGTAAAATCAGTATGCATCTCGTTTCTCCTCTATCATTTATAGTCATATGAAATTATATCAAAGTGTACGTAGTAAAGTGTAGGAAAACGTTATGAAAGTGTCAATTGATTTTAAAAGTGAAAATATTTCCAAAACCAAGGATGGATACGGATTTATATAATAAGGAAAAAAGTTGTCTGAATCTTTGGTAGAAGAGGTGATTAATTGACATGAGGTTAAATAGAGGTGTATCTTTAAATAGGTTTAGTATGTATTTAAAATGTATGGTAGTGGGGGGATTTTTTTGGCTATTTCAGAAGAAACTGAACAGCTTCAAGGACTGGCTTTTGCTATGCAACGAGCAAAGGAACGAAATGAATCAGTCCTATTCAGCCATGTAAAGAAAATAGAGTACAAGAACCCCCTTTCATTTTATCAAGCTGGAAGAGAACAATATGCAGGAGAGCGCTTCTTTTGGCAGGACCCTGCAAAGGAAATTACGATTACGGGTTTAGGTAATATAAAGAAACTTCAGGCAACAGCAAGTGCAAATCGTTATAAACAAGTAGAAAAATGCTGGCTCAAATTGCAGAATGCTGCTGTTCAATCAGGAGTACGTGATGTAGATGCGACCGGCCCTTTACTATTTGGAGGCTTTTCTTTTGATTATGAACAAAGCAGTTCTTTATTATGGAACCAATTTGGCGATAATTTATTTTATATACCTGCTTATATGTTATCAATCGTAAAAGGAGAAGCTTATTTAACGACAAACATTCTTTGCTCGCCAGAAGACCAAGAACAACTTTTCATCCATATGATAAATGAACGGGAAGAATTTTTAGTAGAACGTTTAGAGAATAAAGAAGTGCCGACTAACGCATTAGTGGAACAACGAGAGATTCGTCCAACTGAGTGGAAACAAACGGTCGCAAAAGCAGTAGATGAAATGAGACGTAGTGATTTAGATAAAATTGTGTTAGCCCGAGAATTACGCGTCGTGTTTCAAGACCGTATTGTTTCAGAAAAAGTGTTAGAGACACTAATGGTAGAACAACCAACAAGCTATATTTTTAGCTTTGAAGCGGGTGGAGATTGCTTCATTGGAGCCACACCAGAGCAATTAATTAAGAAAAAGGGCAATGAGGTGTTTTCAGTTTGTTTAGCTGGCTCGATTGCCAGAGGAAAAAGCGAGGAAGAGGATACGCGGCTTGGCAATGAGCTACTGCATGATTCGAAAAATCGAATGGAGCATCAATATGTAGTGTCGATGATTACGAATGCTTTACAAACACTTTGTGAAGAAATTATTGTACCAGATGAGCCGGAGTTAATGAAAATTCGACATATTCAGCATTTATACACGCCAGTGAAGGGGATGTGTGTAGGGGATGCGACCATTTTTGATTTTGTTGAAAAATTGCACCCAACTCCAGCAATGGGCGGTTTGCCAAAAGAGAAGGCGATTGTTCGAATTAGAGAGATTGAAGGATTAGAACGCGGCTTGTACGCAGGTCCTCTCGGTTGGGTCGATTCGTACGGCAATGGGGAGTTTGCTGTTGGAATTCGTTCAGCGCTCTTACAAGGTAATGAGGCTTCTTTATTCGCTGGTTGTGGTGTATTAGAGGATTCATTACCGGAAAGTGAATATCAAGAGACAGGAATTAAGTTTAATCCGATGTTAAGTGCTTTAGGAGGACATCTTCATGACTAACCGAGATGCATTAACTGCTTATATAGCGAGCTTTGTTGATGAATTAGCACAAAATAAAGTAAGACATGCTGTTGTAAGCCCAGGGTCGCGTTCGACACCGATTTCTTTATTGCTTGCGGAGCATCCGGATATTGAAGTGCATCTAAATGTCGATGAACGCTCGGCTGCGTTCTTTGCCCTCGGTTTGGCAAAGGCGTTAGGAGAGCCCGTTGCAATGATTTGTACGTCTGGAACAGCAGCGGCGAATTATTATCCGGCGATTGTTGAAGCTTACTATGCGCGGGTACCGCTGCTTGTGTTGACAGCTGACCGCCCGCATGAATTGCGTTATGTAGGGGCACCGCAGGCTATTGACCAAATTGAATTGTACGGTAAGCATGTAAAATGGTCAGTTGAGATGGCGCTTCCTGAACAGACAACAGAGATGACCAATTATGCGAGAACAGTTGGAGCAAGAGCGGTTGCAACAGCAGCCCTTTCTCCAGCGGGCCCTGTGCATCTTAATTTCCCTCTTCGTGAACCACTTGTTCCAGATATGAAAAAAGCGAAAGAGTATCGTAAGGAGTCTTCCGCGGTGCTAATTGAAGATGGTGTACGGACTCTTGCACAATCCCACGTTAAAGCGCTTGCAAGTACGTTAACTGAAGCAAAGCGGGGCATTATTGTTGTAGGTGAGTTAAAGGATGATTCCGTAAGTGAGGCCATTGTAGCGCTTTCAGAGCAGCTAGCTTTCCCAATTCTTGCTGATCCATTATCTTTATTGCGAAGTGGTACACATAAGCAAGAGCAAATTATTGAAACGTATGATACCTTTTTACGTGATGATATAGCAAAAGAGATGCTTAATCCGGATCTCGTGTTACGCTTTGGGGCTATGCCTGTATCGAAGGCTTTGCTATTGTTTTTGAAAAAACACCATTCAGCAAAGCATCTCGTCGTCGATGATGGAGCAGGCTGGCGTGAACCCGCAGGACTAGCAACGAACATGATCTATTCTGAGGTAAACACGTTTTGTTCTGATATGTTAAATCAATTAAGCGGAATTCGTGATTTAACTTGGCTGCAACGTTGGCAAGCTGTGAATACAGCAACTAAAGAGGCACTTTATTCGCTTCGGGATGATGCAGAATTAAGCGAGGGCAAGCTCTTTTTATTATTAAATGAGTTAATGCCAACACATTCAACATTGTTTGTTGGCAACAGTATGCCTATTCGCGATTTAGATACGTTTTTCTTTAACAATGAGAAACAAATTCGGACGCTTGCTAATCGTGGAGCAAATGGCATTGATGGCGTTGTTTCTACAGCACTCGGTGTCAGTACGGTTTCGGAGCATACTGTTCTTGCGATTGGGGATTTAAGTTTTTATCATGATATGAATGGGTTGCTTGCTGCGAAGTTACAAAAGCAAAATATGACAATTGTATTAATTAATAATGATGGCGGCGGTATTTTCTCCTTCCTTCCGCAAGCGAATGAGAAGGAATATTTTGAACTTCTCTTTGGCACACCACATGGGCTGGACTTCGCTCATGCGGCCGCTCTTTACGGGGCAAAATATAATAAAGTGACAAATTGGGAAGAATTCGGGCAAGTGTTTACACAGTCTTTTACAATCCCTGGCTTAAAGGTTATTGAAGTGCCAACAGAAAGAGAGTCCAATTTAGTTAAACATCGAGAATTGTGGAATTTTGTTTCCCAGGAAATAAAGGATGTTCTTTCATGAAGGTTGTTTGTCGAGATGTAACATATCATGTTGAAGTAGCGGGCCAAGGAGAGCCTCTGCTTTTGTTACATGGCTTTACGGGCAATGCGGATACATGGTCCTTTCTTGTTCCAATGTTGAGAGAAAGCTATCAGCTTATTATGGTGGATATTATTGGTCATGGTCAAACGGACTCTCCAAAAGAAGTACGAGCATATGAAATGGAACAGGTGGCTGCTGATTTAGTTTCTATTTTAGAGAAGTTAGAAGTTTCGACTGCCCATGTGCTTGGCTATTCAATGGGGGGGCGACTAGCGTTAAGCTTGGCGATGTTGTATCCACACTATGTACGCAGCTTGCTATTAGAAAGTGCTTCACCTGGTTTAGAGACCGAGGGGGAGCGCTTGGAGCGGCGCAAGCAGGACCAACAGTTAGCTGAACGCATTGTAGCAGATGGGATGGAAGCATTTGTTGAAACTTGGGAAAACATTGCGTTGTTTCAAAGTCAAAAGCGTTTACCAAATGAGCAAAAATTAGCGATTCGCAAGCAGCGTCTAGCCAATTCTCCCCTCGGTTTAGCGAATAGCTTACTTGGGATGGGAACAGGCAGTCAGCCATCATGGTGGAACGAGCTTGAAAAACTAGATATGCCTGTACTTTTAATAACGGGAGAGTTAGATTCGAAGTTTTGTAAAATAGCGAATCGAATGCAAAATCGGCTAAAACATGGAGAATGGACAATAATAAATGATGTTGGGCATGCGATTCATGTGGAAGATGGAGAAAAGTTTGGTAAAATAATAAGGGAGTTTTTACTGAAACATTAAGGAGGAAGAAAAATGACAGTTCAATGGGAAACAATTCGTGAGTATGATGAAATTTTATTCACAAAATACAATGGTATTGCGAAGGTTTCAATTAACCGACCTCATGTACATAATGCGTTTACACCGAAAACGGTAGCAGAAATGATTGACGCATTTGCAAGAGCGCGTGATGATTCTAGCATCGGTGTGATTATCTTAACGGGTGAAGGCGGCAAAGCATTCTGTTCAGGTGGAGATCAAAAAGTACGCGGACATGGTGGATATGTAGGCGATGATGAAATTCCACGTTTAAACGTATTAGATCTTCAACGCTTAATTCGTACGATTCCAAAGCCAGTTGTAGCCATGGTTGCAGGATATGCAATTGGCGGCGGCCACGTTCTGCATGTCGTATGTGATTTAACAATTGCGGCTGATAATGCGGTATTCGGACAAACTGGACCAAAAGTAGGCAGCTTCGATGCTGGTTACGGTTCTGGTTACTTAGCGCGCATCATAGGACATAAGAAAGCGCGTGAAATTTGGTACTTATGCCGTCAGTACAATGCACAGCAAGCATTAGATATGGGATTAGTCAATACAGTGGTTCCTTTAGAACAATTAGAAGCAGAAACAATTCAATGGTGTGAAGAAATGCTTGAGAAGAGCCCAACGGCATTACGCTTCTTAAAAGCAGCGATGAATGCGGATACAGATGGTCTTGCTGGTCTTCAACAAATGGCTGGTGATGCTACACTTCTTTACTATACAACGGACGAAGCAAAAGAAGGACGCGACGCTTTCAAAGAAAAACGTACTCCAGATTTCGGACAATTCCCTCGTTTCCCTTGATTCGAAGGAATGCTTGAGAGAAAACAGCTTGGCGGCTTGCGTCAGGCTGTTTTCTTTATAATAGGTTATTCGAAAGGGGATATGACATGGAAGAGCAACTACCGAATTGGTTGAAAAAAAGAGCAGATATTACGCCTACTAGACCTGCTATTGAATTTGAAGGTATTACGTATAGCTTTAAAGAGTTAAATCATATGGTAGAAGAAATGGCAGGAAAGCTTGCTGCTAAAGGTGCACAACAAGGTAACACTTGTGCGATACTGGTGCGTAATCACTTGGATAGTGTTGTGATGATTCACGCTCTTTTTTATATAGGTGTACGAATTGTCATGCTGAATCATAAATTAACAGCAAATGAGCTTGCTTGGCAAATACAAGATAGCCAAGCTAGTATTCTTTTTTCAGAGAGACATTTTGCAGACACTTTAAAGGAGATTGAACAGGAAGCTTCTACAGTCACTGTGTGTGTAAAAGAAGAATTGATAGAGGCCGTTTCTCCTCAGACTATGACAGATTTTTATTTAGAAGATACAGCGACAATTATGTATACATCAGGCACAACGGGAAAACCGAAAGGCGTGATGCAAACATTCGGCAATCATTGGTGGAGTGCTGTTGGTTCAGCATTAAATCTTGGCTTACATGAGCAAGACAGCTGGTATTGTGCAGTGCCGATTTTTCATATTAGCGGTTTGTCCATTTTAATGCGCAGTGTAATCTATGGGATGAAAGTTGTGTTAGTGGAGAAGTTTGATGAAGAAGAAGCGAATCGGCATATTTGCAAAAACGGTGTAACGATTATTTCGGTCGTAACAGCTATGTTAAATCGTATGCTCCTTAATTTAGGTGACAGAAATTATCCATCTTCATTCCGTTGCATGCTGCTTGGGGGCGGTCCTGCTCCTTTACCTTTACTAGAGCACTGTAAAGAAAAAGATATCCCTGTGTTTCAAACATACGGGATGACGGAGACGGCTTCGCAAATTGTCACACTTACTCCAGAGTATAGCATGGAGAAAATCGGCTCAGCAGGGAAGGCTGTATTTCCGTCGCAAATACGTATTGAAGTCGATGGCAAGCAAGCAAAACCGAATGAAGCAGGGGAGATTGTCGTCTTTGGTCCAAATGTGACGAAAGGCTATTTCAATAGAGTAGATGCAACAGAGCAAGCCATTAAAGCAGGATGGCTGTATACAGGGGATATTGGCTATTTAGATGATGAGGGCTTCCTATATGTGCTTGATCGCCGTTCTGACTTAATCATTTCGGGGGGAGAAAATGTATATCCAGCTGAGATTGAATCCGTATTAAGTGCACATCCTGCTGTTTTTGAAGCGGGTGTTACCGGTGTGACCAATGAGAAGTGGGGACAAGTACCCCTTGCATTTGTTGTGCTTACAGAAGAAGTAACAGAGCAACAGTTGCTTGCGCATTGTCGCGAACACCTGGCTGCTTATAAAATGCCGCGTGAAATCGTCTTTTGTGATCACTTACCTCGAAATGGAGCAAATAAGCTGCTGCGCCGCAAATTAAAGAAAGAGGATGGGAGAGGATGAAGAAGCCAGTTTCGATTACATTGAGAATCATTGAAGCACCTCTGAAAAGTCCTTTTCAAACTCATTTAGAGACGGTCACCAAACGAGAGGTGATTGTTGTTGAAGTGCGCGATGCGGATGGACTAGTTGGGTATGGCGAGGCTGTACCGTTTTCAAGTCCTTGGTATACCGAAGAAACCATTCAAACGGTTTTTCATCTATTAGAAGATTTCTTGGTTCCTCTTACGTTTCAACAACAGTGGAAACATCCATCAGAGCTGCCGTACGTTTGGAGTGGCATTAGAAGAAATAGAATGGCAAAATCGGCGCTTGAACAAGCCGTATGGGATTTATATGCGAAGCAACAGGATGTTTATATTGGCAAATTGTTTGGAGGAGAGAGAACAGAGGTAGAAGCGGGAGTAGTCATTGCAACAAGTAGTGTAGACGAAGCGCTGCGGCAAATTGAAGAGTTTAAACAGGATGGATATCAGCGTTATAAAGTAAAAATTTCTCCCCGCAATGATATTTCGCTTTTATCTGCCATTCGTGCTTCCTATCCTACTCTTCCATTAATGGGAGACGCTAATTCCGCTTACTCACTTGATGATGTCCGGCATTTACAGAGATTGGATCAATTTACGCTGCAAATGATTGAACAGCCGTTGGGACATGATGATATTGTAGAACATTCATTTTTGCAAAAGCAGTTGAAAACGCCAATTTGTTTGGATGAAAGCATTTGTTCATTTCATGATGCAAAAAGTGCTCTGCAGCTAGGGAGCGGAAAGATTTTAAATATTAAGATGGCACGTGTCGGTGGGTGGACAGAAGCGGTTAACATTCATCATTTATGTGTAGAAGCAAGTATTCCCGTTTGGTGTGGAGGAATGATTGAATTTGGCATATCTCGAGCACACAATATTGCTTTAGCTTCGCTGAGTGGTTTTACGATTCCGGGGGATTTGTCCTCTTCATCAAAATATTGGGAGGAAGATATTATTGAACCTGAAGTACAGGTTATCAATGGAAAAATTACAGTACCGAAATCGGCAGGAATTGGCTTTACGGTTCGCCAAGCATATGTCGAATCAATTACTACTTATAAGCGACTATATCCTGACCACTCCCATGGCTAAAGCCGCTGGGGTTCTTTCTCACAAATATCCCACTTACCATCTTCCATAAGAAGAGGAAGAGGCGAGACTTGGGTGAGCAACACTTGAAAGAAAAACAGTCTTTCAAGAGGGCAAGGTCGGTGCCAACTACGCCGTTCAACCGGCGATACTTGTCTAGGGTTACAATACCGCACTCTTTCTATGAAGAGTGTTGGTCGGCAGAACGTTGAACATTTTACGTGACAGACGTTTTTCCTGTCACAACCACCTATGTTCAGTTTTCAAAGAACATCCTATATACCAAATGGTACCATTTCAAATGCATGGTGTACAGAACGTATTTTCGATAGTTTATCTGCACACCGCATTTGGGCGAACATTCCTCCCATCCCTAAAGGGTATGCAAGCATACCGTAATGGGCTTTCTTTTCGCGGAAATCTTTAAATAAAGTTTAGGAAGCCCAAATTAAGAGCAAACAGCCAAAAACGCCCATGTGGCGTTTTTTTATGAAAAAAATTCAAAAAATATACATATTAGAGGGCTGAAGCGTTGATATAAAGAGGTTTTTAAGTAGGATATAGTGAAAAATAGGTATTTGTCGATTTCCCCTTTTTTGGATTATTTTGTATAATGGGGGAAGTGAAGCATCCTAAGTACAAGACAAGGAGAGAGAAACATGAAAAAAGCGTATCTTATTGCAGAAATTTTGTTAAAACGGGGAATGCCAGATTCAGTTGTCAAAGAAATTACCGCTATGAATGAGTATGAAATCGTCTTTTTAAAAAGGAAATGTGCCTCCTTACACAATTCTATTTCAAAAGCATGAAAAAGCTGACGAATAGAAGCATTCATCAGCCGTGATTAGAATTCAATCGTACTATATTTATTGATTGGGCGACCAATATTACCGTATTGGGCGTCGAGGTGTAGTAGTCCTTGTTCATTTAAGTAATCTAAGTAACGTCGAGCTGTTACTCGAGCAATCCCAACACCATCGGCAACTTCTTCAGCTGATTGAGGAGTATGCTGTTCACTCATAAAATTCATCACTTGTTGCAATGTCGCGACATTCAAGCCTTTTGGAAGCTCGTCTTTGTTAAATAGCTTTATCGGAGTCTTAGGTGTTGTAGAGACTTCATTTGAAAAAATAACTCGATCTAATTGAGATTGTGAGATACTATGATCTGGTTGAACTTCAGTACGAAACGAATAATATTGTCGGAGCGTGTGCTGTAACCGCTCAAATGTAAAAGGTTTAATTAAATAGTCAAATGCACCATTTTGCATCATTTTCCGAACGGTTTTTTGATCATTCGCTGCGGATATAATAATGACATCGATGTCGATTTGTTCTTTTCGAATTTCATACAGTGTATCGATGCCATTTAAGGAAGGCATGAAGATATCTAGAATGACTAAATCGGGTTGAAGGTGTCTAATTTTCTCCAGCCCCTCCAGACCGTTTGAGGCTATATCGATGACTTGAAAGTGGTTTACGCGTTCAATAAATTGTTTATTGACTTGCTGAACCATTGGATCATCTTCAATTAATAGTACGTGAATCGTCTCTTTATTCATACGAATCCTCCTTGGTGTAATTCATCGGAAATGAAAGGAAAAAGCTCGTTCCTTCATTAGGAGTCGATGTAAAGCTAATATCTCCATGGGACTTTTTCACAATTTGTGCGATTAAATAGAGTCCAATGCCTGAACCTTCTGCCCCCTTTGTTGTAAAGCCATAATCATAAATACTTGGCTGAATGGAGCTCGGTATGCCACAGCCATTATCTTCTAACACAATATGACAATATTCCTCATCTTGTTGGATGGACAAGTAGACTTGTTTTTTCTCTTCATTTGAATTCTTTAACGCTGCGTACGAATTTTCAATTAAGTTTCCAAGCATTAATACGAAATCATGATGATCCATATCATGAGGAAAACGCTCAAGCTTTAGATTTGGGTCGAATAGTAATTCGATACCTAACTCTTTTCCAATTGAGACTTTACTTAAGAGGAGGCCGACTAAATTATCATCATGAATACGCTTAGTTAAGAACCGTGTTAATTCACTTCGCTCTTCAGTAATTTGGAACACATAGTTTAAGGCTTCATCTAAATTCCCAAGTTGAATTAAACCAGCAATCGTATGTAATTTGTTCATATGCTCATGATTTTGCGCTCTTAGTGCCTCTACAAAAGCTTTAACACTCGTTAATTCTTCCGCTAGCTTTGTTACCTCTGTTCGGTCTTGGAAAATGGCAACTGCGCCAATTGTTTTATCACCAAGCGTAATTCGAACCCGGTTGCTGACGATATTTTTTTTCTGAACGGAGATTTCTTGATTATAAACTGGTTCATTTAATGTTAATACCTCGGGTAAGCGAGTATCATGGATAACATCTTGAATGTTTTTACCGATGACATCCCCTGTAATATGAAGCATTTGTTTCGCCCGTTCATTAAAAATCGTAATGATTTCATGATTATCAATTGCGATAACCCCCTCGTGCATCGCGTTAAAGGCAGCTGTTCGTTCAATGAGCATATGTGATATTTCATGTGGTTCAAGTTCAAATGTTTCTTGTTTAATATGCTTAGCCATTAGCCAGGAGCCACATACACCAAAGATTAATGTAAGAAGCAGGATGAGTATGATATCATCTTTGAAATAGCCCATGATTTCTGGTAAGGTAGGTAAAATATTTCCTACGAGTACGACGCCAATTTGTTTATTTTCCTCATCTAAAATAGGAACAAAAGCGCGAATAGCTGTGCCCATTTCTCCTTTTGCTTTAGATAAATATTCATGCTCGGCAAAGGCAGCGTTCTCATCTGAGCTTTTGGACAAAGTGCCAAGCTGGCTATATACAGGATGAGAGTAACGAACGTGATTGACATTTAAGACAATAATATAATCGGCATCATGAATAATGCGTAAGTTTTCAATGAGCGGGTTTAATTCTTTCCACCCTTCTGGTTGCAACACAAGCTCTCGAACGCTTGATAGTTCAGCAATCGTGTGCGCTGTAAGCATCGAGCGCTTACCTAATTCATCTTCCTCAGAAGACCAAAGATTACCTAATATAACAATGCCTCCAATTAAAATGGAAAATGCAACAATTCCAAACGATAGCAATGTAATTTTTACTTGTATGGGCATATGAAAGGACTTGTCCATTTATGTGATTCCTCCATGACTTCTATGCTTATAGTATCAAAATCAAACGAGAATTTCTCTCTTTTTGCTTTTGCGCTTTTTTGATGAGATGTGTTATAACAAGGATAAATAGATGCATATAAGGAGATGGCATATTGCGAGCGTTTTGGGGTTATTTTGCATTAATATCGTTAGGTTTAATCCTCGCAATTTTTATTGCTTTTCAGTCCTTGTTTTCAAAAGAGGATGTTAAGAAGGATTATGAGCAAGTTGGCATGAAAGACCAGATCATCATTAAATTTAGTCATGTTGTAGCAGAAAACACGCCGAAAGGTTTAGCGGCTGTTCATTTCGCTAAGCTCGTCGATGAATATACAAACCATCGTGTCAAAGTAGAAGTTTTTCCGAATCAGTCTTTATATGGCGATCAGGAAGAAATTAAGGCACTACTCGAGAATAAAGTTCAAATGATTGCTCCGTCTACCTCAACGCTTACAGATCTTTCACCGAAGTGGTTATTGCTGGACCTTCCATATATTTTTCCAAATAGGGATGCCCTTGAAGAAACGCTATATGGAGAAGTGGGAGAGGAGCTTCTTCACGATTTGGAACGGCACCATATAAAAGGAATGGCGTTGTGGACGAATCATTTTAAGCAAATAACAAGTAATAAACCTATTCACACGACAGCAGATTTCGAAGGAAAAACGTTTCGGATTATGCCAAGTAAGGTGTTGAAGGAACAATTTGAGCATTTTGGTGCGTCAACTTTGATGTTACGATTTAATGAGACATTTGCAAACCTAGAACAAAATAAAACGGATAGTCAAGAGAATACAATTTCTAATATTTATTCGAAAAAATTATACAGGCTTCAAAATTATTTAACGATAAGCAATCATGGTTTTCTTGGATATGGTGTATTAATGAATCAACAATTTTGGGATGAACTACCGCCAGATATTCAAGTTCAAATCCAACAAGCTATGCAAGAAACCACAGAATGGCTTTGGACAAAATCAGATGAAATGAATCGTCAGTTATTGCTTGAAATCGAAAGAAGTTCATCCATTTCCATGTATAAACTTTCACCAGCTGAGAAAAAACAATGGATGAACGAAATGACCGTTATTTATCCAAGGTTTGAGCCGATTATTGGGACGGAATTAATGGATAAAATGAAGGTAATTCGAGAAAAACATATAAAGTAATAGACGTGTAAGTGTTGAGAGCAGCCGAATTCTTTCTGTATTGCTCTTATCATATTCTCGTGAAAAACGCCTGCTTGGGGAAAGAACAAGCAGGCGTTTTTTATAGAAATGAGGTAAGGGAGCGGGGGCTTTTATTTATAGCCCATGATTGGGTTTGAAAGTGCGGCAGCCCGTTTCATGACTAGTGCGTGCACGTTCTTCGGTATAATTCATTACGCTAATGGCATCAGCGGAACAACGGTTGCCGTGTTTCCAAAATGAACAACTATCAACAGAACATTTAACATCTTGAGCCATATAGATCACTCCTTTTGAAGAAATCAATCTTGCTTTTCTAGTTTGTTCAGCGAACTTTCTTGCATACGGGAAGAAATTTGGTAAGCGAAAAAGAAGTATCAAACCTTTCTCTTTTGTCCAAAATAAAAAAGAGGAGGTGTAATACTATGGCTCAAGATGTTCTTTGTGAAGTAAACAACTGTAAGTTTTGGGGATCGGGCAATAAATGCCAAGCGGATGCTATTTATGTTGTTAGTAATAAAGGGAAACAAGCTTCTAACAGTGAAGAAACAGATTGTAAAACATTTGCACCAGAACTTTAATGTTCGGAAGGTAACCATTGGGGTGGTTACCTTTCCTTATATATATTATTGATAATAACTCTCATTTTCATGCAACGTTATAAATTTTTTATTGTTTAGCAAAGCCTATGTACAAGAAAAAGAGGTCGTTTAAAAGTGTGATTCTTTTAAACGACCTCTAATTTTTAATTTAAAGCTTTTTGTAACGTTTTTATATTTTTATTCATCAAGCTCATATAATCAGCATTTGCTTGAAGATCGGCATCCGTTAAGATGGCCAAATTATGAAGCTGTAACGCCTCAGCTCCGAGTTCCTTTTGAATAATTTCGGTTAATTTAGAGCTAATATTTTGTTCGAATACAACGTATTTCAAGTTATGTTCCTGTGCTGTTCTCACGATATTTTCTAATTCTTTCTGTGAAGGTTCAGTAGAAGTGGTTAAGCCTGTGACACTAATTTGTTTTAATCCATAACGTTCTTCCCAATATCCATAGGCTGCATGAGAAACGATGATTTCATTTGTTTTTCCATTTTTAATTGTATCTGCTAATTGGGTATCAAGTTCCTTCAGCTGCTCGTCTAATTGTTTGTATTCTGCTTCAAAATAATCTGCTTGCTCCGGCATTTGCTTCGTTAATTCCGTTTTAATTGCTTCTGCCATTTGGGCTGTATATAAAGGATTTAGCCAAAGATGCGGGTCAATTCCTCCGTGATCATGGCCATCATTATGACTATGTTCCTGTTCATTATCAGTATGTGCTTCATCGTCTAGATTTACTTTTTCACCAATTGCTACAGTTTTTACACCTTCGTCAGAAAGAATGGGCTGAGCTTTTGTTACAAAGCCTTCTAAATTATGACCGATATAAAAAAAGAGTTCTGCGTTTGTCATGTTCACAATATCTTTTTGAGAAGGCTCATATGTATGCTCATCTGTTCCTGGAGGATAAACAGTTTCAACATGAACATACTTTCCCCCGATTTCTTCAGCTAAATATTGCAACGGATAAACGGTTGTATAAATGTCGATTATATTGTCGTTTGCTGTTTCTGTTTTATTTTCTTCGGCGTTACCACAACCAGATAGGAAAAGGGCGCTTAATAAAAATATAATAGTGGTCAATTGCTTTTTCACGAGAAAAAATTCACTCCTTTGTATTAATTCGTAATTGTTCCGATTTAAATTTAGTAATTAAGCGAAATGATTCCGATTTAACTATTGTATCATACAAGAAAAGAAGTAAGAAAGCAAGCGAAAAATTTATAGTTGTTTCTTCTTTTCTTGTTTCTCTGGAACTGGGTCAAACCCGCCTGGATGAAATGGATGACATTTTAGAATGCGAATAATAGTGAGCAAGCTTCCTTTGAATGCTCCATGTACTTTAATTGCTTCTAGACCATAATGAGAGCAAGTTGGATAGAAACGACAAGATGGTGGTTTTAATGGTGAAAGGGCAATTTGGTAAAATCGAATGAGTTTTGTTAAAAGTGTTTGCATAATCTGTACTCGCTTTCAAAATATTCGTGGTTTTACTATATCACATTTCTGCATTCTTATTAAAATGGTTTTGGTATATCGACATTCTGCAAAAATAATAAGGATGAAAAAAATTAGGTTTAGAGGTAGAATAAGAACATACACATTTAAGGAGTGAAGAAAATGCCTTCAGTTGAAAGCTTTGAATTAGATCATAACGCCGTAAAAGCGCCATATGTTAGACATTGTGGAGTGCACAAAGTTGGAACAGACGGTGTTGTTAATAAATTTGATATTCGTTTCTGCCAACCAAATAAACAAGCGATGAAGCCAGATGCCATTCATACATTAGAGCATTTGCTTGCTTTTAATATTCGTAAACATTCAGAAGGATATGATCATTTCGATATTATCGATATTTCACCTATGGGCTGTCAAACAGGCTATTATTTAGTTGTAAGCGGTGAGCCAACTGTATCTGAAATTATTGATGTATTAGAAGAAACAATGAAAGATGCCGTTCAAATTACAGAAATTCCAGCGGCTAATGAGAAGCAATGCGGTCAAGCAAAATTGCATGATTTAGAAGGTGCTAAGAAATTAATGAATTTCTGGCTAACTCAAAGTAAAGAAGACCTTCATAAAGTATTTGGTTAAGATTGTCATAAAATATACACAAAAAGGTTCCTGAAGGGTCTGACAGGGGCCTTTTTGTGTGGCATAATTAGCAACGATAACTATACTTATTATTTTGAATCATCTGGATATTCATCTGATTCCGGTGCTGGATCAATAGTATGTTTGTATGCATAGCCTTTATTGACTGTAAGCACCGATAGAAAAATGACGATTAGAATGATGAGAATAGAAACAATAAGGATAATTGTCAAAGCAATACTCCTTCCCCTAGTCAATGATCATTCGTGAAAATTGGATAATTTTGATATAATCTGCAGTGAATATAGTCTGCGGATTCTGCTTTATTTTACCATAAAATGCAAGGTAATTGAACCGTGATTATAGGGGTATAATACATGTAGCTTAAATGGGAGGTAATTCAGATGGCAGATGCTAAATTAGTGGAATTAGTGAATAAGGAAATTGCGAATCTTACTGTTCTGTATACTAAGCTTCATAATTATCATTGGTTTGTAAGTGGACCGCGTTTTTTTGAATTACATCAAAAATGGGAAGAATTGTATAATGAGGCGACAGCCAACTTAGATGAGTTAGCTGAACGATTACTGGCTTTAGGTGAAAAACCAGTGGCAACATTGAAGGAATACTTGGCGCTTGCTTCTATTGAAGAAGCAACAGGAAACGAGACACCTGAAGATATGGTTCGTAGTGTGGCTAACGATTTTGAAAAGATTTCAACGGAATTGATTGAAGCGATTGAATTAGCTGATCAAGCTGATGACCAAGTAACAGGTGACTTGCTTATCGGTATGAAGAAGAGCCTAAATAAGCATGTATGGATGTTAAATGCGTATTTGCAAAAGTAAAAAAGTGAAGCCTTGATATTCAAGGCTTCACTTTTTTGAATACAGGAATTTAGGAGAGAAAATACGTCGAAAGAAAGCGCTTACTATATTTTAGTAAGTGAACAGTGAGTTAGTGAAAAGTACGCGGTGAAAAATATGTAGGTTTGGCATTTATGCTATTCTGAGCAAATTTACCTTTTAACGATTCAATAATGTACAATCCCATTAAATTGGTTAATTCTTGTTCATCCATGTCGTGCAATAACTCTAAGATTTCTTTGCGATCTAATTGTTCTAAAACTGCAAATGTCAGCATGTCAATATCTTCTTCATCACCTGTTAGCTTTGTGCGATACATGTTGTATAATTCTTCAATTAATTTCATTAACCTTCACCTCAATTTAATTAAAATTCATCGGAATATGTATGAAAAATTATTCTAGATGTCATACTTTTCAGTGCTATTCTTGATGGTTGGATATATTATATGCGTTACCCTTTGAAAGATACTTTAATCTATAATTCAAAAATTATCCACTCTTTTTTCTTAAAAAAAGTGAATTTTTTCCTTTGCATGAACTGGGGAGGGAAGTGGGAAAATACATGTATGATTCAGAAAGGGTGAGAAGTCTTGGCTGAGCAGCGGAAAACATATTATATTTGGATACCGAATGGGCAAATTTCTCAAAGTAGTACAGATTCACCGTGGAATTTTAAAATTGAAGCAACTGATGATGAAATTATGCAATTGCGAGAGTACTTTGATTATAACTATATGATTGGTGAAGAGAACTTTTATCGTGCTCACGTGCCCCTTAAGGAATATCATCATGATCATGAAAATGATGAACAAGATTTGACGTTGCAAAACATTTATCAATTAATTTATGAGCTTGGCGATGAAGAAGCAAAGCAACATATTGAAAGCATGGGAATTTTAAAAGCAAAGCGAACAGATGATGGCCTCCGGTATTAAGAGGCTTTTTTCTATATGAGAAAGTTATAAAAGAATTAGGGGAATACGTTCAGCGTAAGAGACCTAACCGATTTCCGCTTGAGCTTAAAACAAGGTACTGTGTACTTTTCTTGACTGCAGTCATCTGAAATTCTTGGTACAATTGAATTATTGTAATAGAGGGAGAGAATAACATGGTGACTTTTAAGGATGAACATGGTTTTTTAGTAGAATTTTCATCAAAAGCGGAGTTCGGAGAGGCTTGGCACGTATTGGTACTTTGTCAGTTTCAAGGAAAGTGGGTGCTGACGCGTCATCGAGAACGTGGTCTTGAATTTCCAGGGGGAAAACGAGAGCGTAGTGAAACGATAGAAGAAGCGGCTATTCGAGAGGTGTATGAAGAAACAGGCGGAGTTGTTGGTGAGTTGCTGTTTCTTGGACAATATCGAGTACATGAACCGAATCGATCATTTATAAAATCGATTTATTATACAGAGCTAACAGCGATAGAGAAGAAACAAGAATATTTAGAAACAGATGGACCTGTATTATGTGTTCAGTTACCAAATAATATGAAAACCGATACCGATTATAGCTTTATTATGAAAGACGAAATTGTACCACTAAGCTTGCAGCAAATCGGAAGAGTAAAAAAGAGCACCACTTTTTAATGTAGTTCCGTTACATCCATGTTGTTGATTTTTAGTTCATTTAAGCGTTCAGAGCGAACATGAGCCAATATCACTTTATCAACAAGGTTGCTTAAGAAAGCTTAATCTAAAAAGCGGTGCTATCTAGTCATTGCTTAATTAACTTCTTTTCTAGCAATTCCACAAGCTGATACATAATAGTTGCAATAACAGCGATAATCATAAGTGAGAGCATCACAAGGGTAAAATTAAATACTTGGAAGCCGTAAATGATTAGGTAGCCAAGACCTTTTGATGAAACAAGAAATTCACCGACAATGACACCGACCCAAGATAATCCGACGTTCACTTTTAATGTTGAAATAATTGTTGGAAACGAGGCAGGGAGAATCGCTTCTTTGAATGATTGGGCACGTGTTGCTCTGAAGGTTTGTAAAACTTTTAAGTAGTTTGGATCGACTTCTCGAAAAGCCGTGTACACAACAATAGCGGTGATGATAATGGAAATAATCGCTCCCATCGCAATAATGGAAGAAAAGCCAGGTCCCATCGCTACAATTAAAATTGGACCGAGTGCTACCTTTGGCATGGCATTTAAAATGACAAGATAAGGATCAAGAATGTTTGAAAGCATTGGTGACCACCACAGGGCTGTAGCAAGCAGCACGCCGAGTAGTGTACCGAGGATAAACCCAAGCAATGTTTCGAAAATGGTTACACTTAAATGCGATAATAAAGTTCCATCCTGAATTTTTATTACGAATAGTCGCCATACTTTCGTTGGTGAACTAAAGATAAGCGGATTAATCCATTGAAGGCGCGAAGCAATTTCCCAGCTGCTAAAAAAGATAAGAAAAATCAATATTTGATACAATCGGACAAACCGTTTTTCTCTGATTAAGGAGGCTTTGAAATCATGATGAAGTTGTTTAATGTTCAAGACTTTCAAGCTCCTTCCAAATGGTTTGAAAAAGGGATGGATATAGGGGATGATTACGTGCATCAAAAGGACAAAGTGCACGTAATTCGGCAGGTATGTCAAATATTCGATAAATCTGACCAGGATTCGCTGAGAATAAATAAATTCGGTCGCTCATAGCGATTGCTTCCCCAATATCGTGCGTTACAAGCAAGGCTGTTTTTCCAAACGATTTTAATGTTTCAAAAACGAGATCTTCCAGCTTAAGTTTTGTTTGATAATCAAGGGCGGAAAAAGGCTCATCTAATAGCAAGATTTTAGGGTCAACAGCAAGTGTGCGAGCGAGAGCAGCACGTTGTCTCATCCCGCCCGACAATTGCTTTGGAAATTGTTTTTCGACGCCGACTAAGCCGACAGCTTCCAATAGTTTTAGGGCTTTGCCATCTGTATCTTTTAGTTTTTGAAGCGTTAAACCTAATATTACATTTTCCTCAATTGTCTTCCATGGAAACAAATAATCTTGTTGAAGCATATAGCCGATTGATGCATCTTGATCAGATTTTAATGGCTTACCTCCTAGTTGAATGCTTCCTGAGGTAGCTGGAAATAGCCCGGCAATAATAGAGAGCAGTGTTGTTTTGCCACAGCCGCTAGGACCTAAAAAGGAGACGAATTCCCCTTTTTCGATGTTAAGACTGATGTCCTTTAGAGCAGTTGTCGCTGTTTCTTGTGTGAAATACGTGTGATAGATAGAATTAATAGTTAAAAAGCTCATCGTCTTACTCCGTCACTTGTTCGGCAAAGTCGGTGTTGACCAATTCCTCATATTCCATACGTGCTGGTAGCTCACCGGCTTCGTCCATGATGTTTTGTAAATTATTCCACTCTTCTTCATCTAAAATTGGATCTGTTGCAAAGGAGCCTTGTTCTTTATAACGATCTATTACGGTTGTCATAATGTCTAAATCCGTATCTTCAAAGTAAGGAGCAATCAATTCGGCAATTTCTCTAGAGTCTGTTTCTTGCACCCATTTTTGTGCTTTATAAATGGCACGGGTGAATTTTTCCATGGTTTCTTTGTTTTCTGTTAAATAGCTTTCTTTTGTCATAAACACTGTATAAGGAACATGCCCTGATTCTGTGCCGAACGAAGCAACGATATGACCTTTTCCTTCCTTTTCAAAAATGCTGGCAGTTGGTTCAAATAGCTGTACATAATCCCCGGTTCCAGAGGCAAAGGCTGTCGCAATATTGGCAAAATCAATATTTTGAATAAGGTTTAAATCTTCGTGCGGGTCAATGCCGTGTTCTTTTAACACAAATTCCCCTAACATTTGCGGCATGCCACCTTTGCGTTGCCCAAGGAATGTAGAGTCTTTTAACATTTCCCATTCGAAGTTTTCGATAGGCTTGCGGGAAACAAGGAAAGTACCATCTGTTTGTGTAAGTTGCGCGAAATTGATGATAGGATCGGTTGTACCTTGTGCTGTCACGTAAATTGAGGTTTCAGATCCGACAAGAGCAATATCAGTACCATCAGATAGCAGCGCTGTCATTGTTTTATCTCCACCTGCGGTCGTTTTTAAATCAATCTCCAGGCCTTCTTCTTCAAAAAAACCTTTTTCAATAGCAACATATTGTGGAGCATAAAAAAGAGAACGAGTTACTTCTGCTACGCGTACTTTTGTGACTTCGTCTTTTCCACAGGCTACTAGAGGAATCATTAAGATACAAGTTAATAAAAGTATAGATCCCGTCTTCCATATGTTTTTCATTTGTTTTCCTCCTTAAAAATAGGTATGTGCCTAAGGCATTGTATGAAGAGAGGAAAGGGGTGGTGCCTTAAAAGGGGGATAATTTTGGTAAGATGCTTTAAACTAGAAGGGAAAGGAGAGTTATTTGTGTTAAACGGTAAAATCATTTCGAAAGAGCGGTTTCCATCGCCTCATCCCAATATTCACTTATATTCCGTAACGTATTTATCACAAGGTCTGTATGTGAAAGGATTGTTAGCAGAGCCAAAGGATGGAGAAGTTTACGATGGCTTTTTATACTTAAGAGGCGGGATTAAGAATGTTGGTAAAGTTCGGCCAGCCCGTATTATCCAATTTGCTGCCCAAGGATTTATTGTGTTTGCTCCTTTTTATCGAGGAAATCAAGGGGGAGAAGGAGATGAGGATTTTGCTGGCGAAGATCGTTTTGACGCCATTGCTGGATTTAAATTATTAGAGCAGCATCCGCGTGTGAAGAAAGAACATATACATATTTTTGGCTTTTCCCGAGGTGGGATTATGGCGCTTTGGACAGCTATTGAATGTAGAACCGCTGCATCGCTTGTGACATGGGGCGGAGTATCGGATATGTTTTTGACGTATGAGGAACGTATAGATATGCGTCGAATGATGAAACGAGTTATTGGCGGGACACCTGCGAAATATTCAGAGCGTTACGAATATAGAACTCCGCTTTCTGCTGTGAGAGATCTTTGTTTACCTGTGTTAATTATTCATGGTGTGTTGGATAAAAATGTGTCGGTTGAACATGCTTATCGTTTACAAAAAGCGTTACAGCTAGGGAATAATCAAGTGGAAAGCTGGTATTTTGCTGAGTTTACTCATTATTTCCCTCCTGCAATGAATCGAAAAGTTGTTGAAGATTTAACAGATTGGATGAAAAGGTATGTGGAAAAATGATACTATGAAGGTAAATACTTTAAGGGGGTTATGATATGGGGATGCCGATGGAATTGAATACGATGATTGTTACAAAAGGTAATGAAAGACGTGAGGATGAAAATATTTTTCATTTAACAAAAGCAGGTTATCGGTTGTATCCAATTGATATTCCAGTTGAAGTGAAGAAGACGATAGAGTCTGATTCAAGTGGGACGGCTATTATTCAGAAAGTAGAGTGGGAGAATGAGCAAACAATGATTACATATCGGCTTATATCACTGAACTCGACAAATTAATGAAGTGGCTTGTTTAAGTGCTTTTACTAAACGTGATCCGTATCACTAGGAGTATAAAAAACCCGACAATTAACTCTCAATTGTCGGGTTTTCATTCTTTAATTAAGCGATTGGTCCGCCTTGTTCAACGATTTCTTTTGATACGTTGAATTTTTGGATGTTTTCACGGAATTTAGCCGCAAGTTCCGTTGCTTTTGCTTCGTATGCCGCTTTATCTTCCCAAGTTTTGCTTGGCTGAAGAACTTCGTCTGGAACACCAGGTACATGAAGTGGAATCTCTAAACCGAAAATGCTATCTTTAACAGTTTCAATGTTTGTTAATTCACCTTCAAGAGCTGCTTGAACCATTGCACGAGTGTAAGCAAGTTTCATACGGCTGCCAGTTCCGTATTCTCCACCAGTCCAGCCAGTGTTTACAAGGTAAACTTTTGCATTGTGCTCATCGATTTTTTGTCCAAGCATTTCTGCATAACGTTGAGCTGGAAGTGGTAAGAATGGAGATCCGAAGCATGTAGAGAAAGTTGCTTCTGGAGATGTAACTCCGCGCTCTGTACCAGCTAATTTACTAGTATAGCCACTTAAGAAGTGGAACATAGCTTGTTCTTTTGATAATTTACTGATTGGAGGTAATACTCCATAAGCATCAGCTGTTAAGAAAATAATTGTATTTGGATGTCCAGCAACACTTGGTAATACGATATTGTCAATAGCATCCATTGGATATGCTGCACGTGTATTTTCAGTTAATGTTTTGTCATCATAATCAGGAATACGAGTATCAGGATCAATCACTACGTTTTCTAATACTGTTCCAAAACGGATTGCATCAAAGATTTGTGGTTCTTTTTCACGAGAAAGGTTGATTGTTTTTGCATAGCAACCACCTTCAATATTGAATACACCATTTGAAGACCAGCCATGCTCGTCATCACCAATTAATTTACGGTTTGCATCTGCAGATAACGTTGTTTTACCTGTTCCTGATAGTCCGAAGAATAAAGCAACATCACCTTCACGACCTACGTTTGCTGAACAGTGCATAGAGAAAATATCTGATTCAGGAAGTAAGTAGTTCATGATAGAGAAGATAGATTTCTTCATTTCTCCAGCATATTCCGTTCCACCGATTAAAACTGTACGACGTTCGAATGAGATAATGATAAATGTTTCTGATTTTGTTCCATCAACAGCTGGATTTGCTTTAAAGTTAGGAGCAGAAAGAATTGTAAATTGAGAATCATGATTAGCTAATTCCTCTTCTGTAGGACGGATGAATAATTGATGTGCAAAAAGATTATGCCAAGCATATTCATTCACAACTTGAATTGGAAGGCGAGATGATTGATCAGCCCCTGCAAAACCTTTAAACACAAAAATTTCATCTTTTTCTTTTAAATACTCTGTTACTTTGTTGTATAATTTATTAAACGTCTCTTCAGAAATCGGCTGGTTAGAGTTCCAGTCTATTTTATCTTTTACGGAAGCCTCTTCCACGATATATTTATCTTTAGGTGAACGACCAGTGTATTTACCTGTTTCAGCTTTAATTGCTCCTGTTGCTGTTAATTCACCTTCGTTACGGCTTAATACTTTTTCTACTAACTGAGGTACAGAAAGTTGTATGTGAGCATTTTTACCAGCTAATAATTGGTGTAACTCATTAGAAACATCCACAGAATTCATATATGAGATACCTTCCTTTGTTTTAAGTTTTTTAAATTACGATTAGTATAACACATTTATTTAATTAGTCTATACTAATTATTTTTTTTTGTGATTTTTTTTATATAGTCTCCTTAATCAAGTTTATCATTCGATTAAAAGGAAATATTTATCAACAAAGCAATGATAGTGTTGCATAACAGACTTGTCAACAACATTTTAAAAAATGTCATATAATAAGATTGATATGAGTATGATGAAACGTGTTCACTTTGTCAGTTGTCCAAAAAAGGATTATAGTACTCGACGTTTTCCAGTGTATAGAGTAGGTTTCTTTGTAAGCGTATGAGAAGGCACCTAACATGTTTCTTTTAATAGGAAAGAATTAAGAAAAGAAATTTATTTAATATGACTTTAACTGGAAGGTACTAAAAGGTTTTTATGCTATTCGTAACACTATGTTACAGTATCTCTTTATGTATCGTTTGTCGATGTAATTAGGACCTTATAATCTAACGTTGGGTAACCAAAAAATGTTATATCCTCTTAATCCTAATTGTGCAAGGAGGAGTTGTTCGTTATAAAAAGGCTATATTAATGATGCTGTTCACTTTTTGCTTGTTTCATTCAGACTAGCTGAAAGGTACGTGGAACTGTAATTTCATATAGACGATATAAAACATTGTACAAAAAAGTGTTGACAGCGTCCAATAGATTCCGTATCATTTTTAATTGTACGGATTCTCTTATCCCGAGTTGGTGGAGGGACAGGCCCTATGAAACCCAGCAACCTGCCATAGTGTGAACTTAAAGTGAAATGAAGGCTAAAATAAGGCCGTTTATTTTTTAAGGAATCATGGTGTTGGTGCTAACCTGAGCAAGGTAAACAACCCTTGAACGATAAGAGTGAAAGGATAGTTGACAGATAATAAACCTTTCCTCATTAGCTAGGAGAGGTTTTTTTGTATTTTGAAGAAGAATCAAAGTACAGGGGAAACATGAATTTCGATTAAAAGTCGTGTTTTTCTAAATATATTTGTCACTATGATGGAAGCTAATAAGGGAATGAGCTCCGTAAAAGACAGACTTTTGCCTATAATATAACTAACTTCCAAGGAGGAAATAAGATGTCAAAGAACCGTCGTCTATTTACTTCTGAATCTGTGACAGAGGGTCACCCAGATAAAATTTGCGATCAGATTTCAGATTCAATTCTTGATGCAATTCTAGAAAAAGATAAAAATGCTCGTGTTGCTTGTGAAACAAGTGTAACTACAGGGCTTGTACTTGTTGCAGGTGAGATTACGACATCTGCTTATGTAGATATTCCACGTATTGTTCGGGATACAATTGCTGGAATTGGTTACACTCGTGCGAAATATGGTTTCGATGCCGAAACATGTGCTGTACTAAGTTCAATTGATGAACAATCAGCGGATATTGCTGCGGGAGTAAATCAAGCGCTTGAGGCTCGTGAAGGAACAATGACTGATGAGGAAATCGAAGCAATCGGTGCAGGAGACCAAGGTTTAATGTTTGGTTTTGCTTGCCGAGAAACAGAAGAATTAATGCCGCTTCCTATTTCTTTAGCACATAAACTTTCTCGTCGTTTAACAGAAGTTCGTAAAAACGGCACATTAGAATATTTACGTCCAGATGGGAAAACACAAGTAACTGTAGAATACAATGAAAACAATCAACCAGTTCGCGTGGATACAATTGTTATTTCTACTCAACATGACCCAGAAGCAACGCTTGAACAAATTCAAGCTGACTTAAAAGAACATGTCATTAAAGCAGTTGTACCAACTGAATTAATCGATGAAACAACAAAGTATTTCATTAATCCAACAGGCCGTTTTGTAATCGGTGGACCTCAAGGGGATGCAGGTCTTACAGGTCGTAAAATCATCGTTGATACGTATGGTGGCTACGCTCGCCATGGCGGTGGAGCGTTCTCTGGTAAAGATGCAACGAAAGTGGACCGTTCAGCGGCATATGCAGCTCGTTATGTAGCGAAAAACATTGTAGCTGCTGGTCTTGCTGATAAAGCAGAAGTACAGCTTGCTTATGCAATTGGTGTTGCTCAACCTGTATCAATTGCTGTAGATACATTTGGAACAGGTACAGTAAGCGAAGAGAAATTAGTGGAGCTTGTTCGTAATAATTTCGATCTTCGTCCAGCGGGTATCATTAAAATGCTTGATTTACGTCGTCCTATTTTCAAACAAACAGCTGCTTACGGACATTTTGGCCGTACAGATGTAGATCTGCCATGGGAGCGTACAGATAAAGCGGAAGCGTTAAAAGCACAAGCATAACTATGATAAGAAGAACTAACTTATTTGAGTTAGTTCTTCTTTGTTTATGTAGTCATGGAGCATATATATTGGTAAAAGTGAGCCTAAAATCATATATAATACATATAGAACCTTTTTGAAAAAATACCTAACTTATAACGAGTTAAGCACTATATATGTATATGTATCCCTACTTCACGGGCAGCAAGACCCTTATCTCAAGATTATGAGGCGATAATAAGGAAGGCAGGGGGGAGAAGGCTGCCCGTACTGCTTTAATTGGTGAGATATAGCAGAAATCTTAGTGATCGTAGAACGTGGCTAACTATCAGTTGGGGGGAAGGAAAGCCCAACTGTATAGAAGTTCCTTTTATTTAATTCTCTTTGCGTGTTTGTATAATTGTCCTTTTTCAGCGTATTCTCGGATAATGCGTTCCACATCTTTACGATCTTCATCATTCAGCTCGCGCACGACTTTTGCTGGACGACCAAATGCGAGTGTATTTGGCGGAATCACCTTGCCTTGAGGAACGAGGCTACCGGCCCCGATAAAGGCACCTTCACCAATTTCTGCTTTGTCTAGGACGATGGAGCCCATTCCGATTAGCGCACCTTTACGGATTTTACAGCTATGTAGAATAACTTGATGACCAATCGTTACCTCATCTTCAATAATCAGCGGGTTATTAGGACTTTGATGAAGTACACTATTATCTTGGATACTTACTTTTTTCCCGATAATCGTTGGGGCTACATCGCCACGAATGACGGAGTTAAACCAGATTGTTGTTTCTTCGCCAATTTTTACATCTCCAGTTACAACGGCATTTTCAGCAAGATAAGCACTTTCAGCAATTTCAGGAGTTTTTCCTTTAAAAGGATAAATAATCATTTTGTATCAATTCCTTTCCGTAACTAGTATTTTTCGGTATTATTTTAATATACGGTAAAAAGATATTACTCATTAATCATACGTGTACTGGTCTATTAGTTCTATTGTTTTTTTTACACAATTTTAAACTAAGGATAAATACTTGGCTTTTATTAAAAACTAATGTCACTATCTTTCAACAGCATTTTTTATATTACACCTAGAGAAAGATAAGAAGGGGGAATTCACATGTGGAAATGGGAGGCAGAGGGTGCTGCAAAAGCAGTAATTGTCATTATTCATGGTGCGATGGAGCATCATGGGCGCTATAAGTGGCTTGTGCAAATGTGGCGATCATCCGGATACCATGTTGTGATGGGGGATCTTCCTGGACAAGGAATAACATCACGTGCTTCTCGAGGTCATATTGATTCCTTCGATGAATATTTAGATGAAGTGAAAATTTGGATTGAAGCTGCTTATGAATACTCATTGCCTGTATTTTTGCTTGGACATAGTATGGGGGGATTAGTAGCAATTCGTCTTCTTCAAGAAGAGGAATGGGATATTGCTGGTGTGATTTTATCTTCACCGTGTTTAGGATTAAAAAAACAACCACCAAAAATGATGAAGGCGATTTCTCCTGGACTAAATATTGTTTTTCCTACATATAAGGTAGACTCTGGGTTGTCACCAGACTTAGTGACGCGGAATCCTGAAGTACGTGAATCCGATTTGAACGATTCATTATATGTTACAAAGATTTCTGTTCGTTGGTACAGTGAGCTTACGCAATCTATGAAAGATGCATTTGAAGAAATTCCTGATTTGCAAGATGTTCCGTTATTACTTATGCAGGGCGGCGATGATCAGGTCGTAGATAAAAAAATGGTTCGTGATTGGTTTAATTATACTTTGCTAAGTGAGAAACAATTTAAAGAATGGCCGAATCTTTATCATGAAATTTTTAATGAACCAGAGCGAGAAGATGTGTTTAACTATGCGCTTGGCTTTGTAGAAACGCGACTAAAAATACTAGGATATGTCATCTAAAGGTTTTGTTATAGAATCCTATTTAATAGTCAATCTAAGGGGGAAAGTTGCTGGATGAATGTATGTTCGGCAGCTTTTTTTATGTGCTGAAGAAAAGCTAGTTTCTTGGAAAAAGTAATCCCCCAAATCATAAAGATTTGGGGGACGTTTGTTCTTTAAGCAATTTCAGATTCCTTCGAGTGAACTTTTTTCATAAATTCATTTACGTCACCTGGTACTTTTCTGTCTAGTTTAGACACAATGTACACGGAAAGGAAACCGACTGGAACCGTGATGATTCCTGGAACATTGAATTGTAAGAATGTTGGAAGTGTGTCTTTAAAGAAAATCATGTACATCGACACACCAAGTCCGATTAAAAGTCCGGCAATTGCTCCTTTTTCCGTCATACCGCGCCACCAAATTCCTAAGATGAAAATTGGGGTAAAGGTACTTGCGGCAACTGTAAAGGCTAGGGCAACAAGGTGACCAATTGAAGCATCTTTAACAAGTAATCCAAGTGCTCCGTATAATACACCAAGAATAACAATCGCTACTTTACCAGCAACAACACGTTGTTTTTGAGTAATGTTTTTCTTTAGAACCGTTGCATATACATCATGAGCAAGAGCTCCAGAGCTTGCAATGAATAGACCTGATAGATTTGAGAAGATGGCAGCAAAGGCACCGGCAATAACAAGTCCTAGCAGCCAATCGCCACCTAGTGCTTGAGCTGTAGATGGAACAACCATGTTGTTTCCGCCTGTAATCAGGTCACTCATAACTTGTGAGGAAGCTTCTCCTTGGATAAAGATGGCGCGGCCAACTGCTCCAAGATATACAGCGAATAAGAAAAATACGCTGGCAATCCCGATTGCCATTAAGGCCGAACGTCTAGCTGCTTTAGCACTTGGGTTTGTATAGAATCGTAACAATAGATGAGGCAGACCAATCGTACCAAGAGAAAGACCAATTGTCATCGAAATAGTTTGCCAGAACGTCGGGAAGTAGTTACCTGTTCCAGACCAAGAATCCCCGTCAGCTACAACATCTTTGCCGTCAGTTGTATATTGAGCGGTATCCGCAATAGTTCCTTTAAAATCACTAATGTTCGCTAAAATTTGATTATAATGAAGTCCGATGTAGATAGCTATTACAGTCATCGCAACGAAGGCTGCAAGGCGAATCCATAGCTCTAGTGCTTGGTTTAATGTTGTTCCTTTCATCCCGCCGACACCAACATAGAACACCATAAGCGTACAAGTAAAAATAATTCCGAATTCATAACTTGTTCCAAAGAACATACTTAAGATTTGTGCGGCACCAAGTAATTGAGGAGCTGCATAAAAGCCTGAAATCGCTAAGACGACGACAACGGCTGTTAGTCGGGCACGTTGACTATGGAAGCGGTAAGCAAGGAAGTCAGCTACCGTATAGGCACCGAAGCGGCGTAGTGGGCCAGCTACGAAAATAGCAAGCAATGTTAAACCGATAGAGAAACAGAATGTATAATAGGCTCCGTCATATCCTAGCTGGAATGTTAAACCAGCAAGCCCAAGGAAAGTCGCTGCACTTAAATAATCGCCACCGATGGCTGAACCGTTTGTAAACCATCCAAAGCTTCGGCCTCCAACGAAGAAATCACTAGCACTTGCATTTCTTTTTGTTAAGTACGTGATATACACGATTGTCCCCATTAAGAGAATCGTTAATAAATATTTTGGTTCTAATAAAGTTTGGATCAATTAACGTTCCTCCTTTCTTGACTGTCAGTGCTATTTTCGCTTGCATACTGTTTAAGTCGCTTCTCGTAAAGATATGTGTGTATGTAAGCGATACCGAAAGCTAATGCCATGGCAACAATACTAGTGAAGAACCATGAGTACGTCATGCCTCCCCAAAGTCTTGAAAAGAAAAATTCAGGTGCGTACCAATTCAAAATTGGGATGGACAAGATAAAAATGTAGTAAAAAATAGTTAGTTTAGAACCTGTCCCAAATTCCTGCTTCATAATCTTGCTAGTTTCGGGATCAAGCGGGGGTAAATCCTTGATGTCGATTTTTTCTGCTGGTACGTATTCGTAATCATCTTTGAACTCACTAGCCAAATTCTCTCATCTCCTTTCATTTAATGAAAAGGCTTACAGTAATTGGATGTAAACCTTTCATTTTCTTGATTGTACTTGAAAAATATGGATTATACCTTACAAAATATTGCTAAACTTTTACATAATATTGCTAATTTTTCATAAAAAAATAGTATAATAGATAGAGAAATAGAATCTTTTTGTAGAAGGGGGGAAAGAAATGGCGTATTGTGTAAAATTATTAGTAGATGATCAAGAAGAAAAGCAAAAGATTGAAACGTGGTTAACGCATCCTTCTTTTAAACAATTAGTCATTCAGGATATAGATACAATTTGTAACGATGATATTCTTATAATGGAAATCAATACGCCGTTTGATTGGGTAAAAGCGAGAAGATTGCTTAAAAAACATAAAGACTTACTTATATTTCCATTGCTCAACCCTTCGATACTGCAAACGTCACCTATTGCAATCGAACTCCAACTGCCATCCTTATTTATCAAGCCAATTACGAAACATTTATTTTATCGGAATATTAAAAAGGCATTGAGCTATTCTTCTAGAAACAAGTTTATATTAGAACAAGAAGACTATCCAATTGAGGAGCTGCTGTTACAAAATATTCTTAAAGAGGAAATATCCGCTGAGAAAATTGAAACGGTTTCCATAAAGGGCATGGTTCCGAATGTCGTCTATTTTATCCAAGGCTTAGTACTTTCGACAACACGAGAGGAGAGAGAGGGCTGGCAGGCTTCAAGTGTCATTCAAAAGGAGATTATGAAAGCATTCTCTATGATTGGACAGGATGTTTATTTTCTCCCTTTTAGAAAGCATTTAGTCTTAGCATTGAGAGTTCCTCCTGGTATTTCCTCCCCGTGTTATTGGGAGGAAGGAGAAAAGATGATTGTTGAGTTAATCGATAAGCTGAAGCATGAATATGGCATTCAATTATATATTGGTGCAGGGTCCATTCATCGGGAGCTATTAGGTTTAAAGAAGTCGTATCAAGAAGCGAGAATGGCTCGAACGAGTCCTCCAAAATATGGGCTGTCCCTTCGTTATTTTGATGAAATTCCAACCAATATATCCGTTCAAGAGAGCATTGATTATATTACTGAACATTACGCGGAAAATTTGTCGATTCAACAAGTAGCGTCTCAAATAAATTTTAGTCCGACATACTTTTGTCGACTGTTTAAAAAAGAAACTGGTCATAGCTTTGTTTCCTATTTAACGTTTGTACGCATTCAAAAAGCTGTATGGTTTTTGCGCAATACAAATCAAACAATTGAACAAATTGCTTTTGAACAGGGATTTAACACACCGAGTTATTTTAGTACGATTTTTAAAAAGGTTGTCGGATTATCTCCGAGTGAATATCGGGCAACAAAAGAGGTTATTTTTATGTGAATTTGGATACAAAATCTAGATTGAAATATATAGAAGGGAGACTACCAAATAGTAGGCACTCATCTTTCTTTTCTGTATACAATACAAAAGCAGTCCTGAATCTATATAATTCAGGACTGCTTTACTACATTATTTTAATATGGATGGTAACCAAAGCACCATATCCGGCCAGTACGTGATGACTGCTAGTGCAGCGAGGGAAGCAATTAAAAATGGCCAAATGGCTTTTATTAACGCTTCAAGTTTTACCTTTCCTAGTGAGGAAGCAATATAGAGACCAGCTCCAACTGGAGGAGTTAAGACACCGATTGCTAAGTTAATACAGATAATTACACCAAAATGAATGGGATCAATCCCATAAGTAGCGATGATTGGTGTAAAGATTGGTACAAGAATAATTAAAGCCGCAATTCCATCCATGAACATTCCTACAAATAGAAGGAATATATTTATGATTAGTAAAAATACTAAAGGATTTTCAGTTAGAGATGTCATCCAGTTAGCAAGGGTTTGTGGTACCTGCTCGAAGGAAAGCATCCAACCGAATAAATTAGCCATGGCAATTAACATTGTAATGGTTGCTGTAGAAATGGCTGTGTTAATCATAACAGATGGAATTTTTTTGAAATCTAATTCTTTATAAAAGAAGAATCCTACAATCAATGCGACAACACAGGCGATTGCAGCAGATTCTGTTGGTGTGAAAGCTCCACTTAGAATTCCAGCAATAATGATAATTGGGACGAGTAGAGCTGGTATTACTTTAATAAAAGAAGTTCCCATCAGTGATACTGTTGCACGTTTTTGGGTTGGCCATTTTTGTTTCATCCCTGTATAGGCGATTAGAATGATAAAGGCCAGAGCCAAAAGAATACCTGGTAGAACGCCAGCCATAAACATGGAGCCAATGGAGGCGCCTGAACCCACGCCATAAATGATGAATAGCATACTTGGCGGAATGATAGGACCGAGCAGTCCCGCTGAAGCAGTGGTAGCTGCACTAAATTCTTTTGAATATCCTTCCTTCTCCATCGAAGGAACCATGATTCGGCTCATCATGGCAATTTGTGCCGTTGCTGAACCGATAATGGAAGCTAGTAGCATATTGGCTACGACGTTAACATAAGCTAGTCCGCCGCGGAAATGCCCAATAAACGTTTTAGCGAAATCAATAAGTCTTTTTGTAATCCCTCCGGAGTTCATTAGCTCTCCAGCAAGCATGAAGAGAGGAATAGCTAGCAGTCCGTAACTTTCCAGACCTGAATATAGTCTCTGAGGGGCCGTTGACATTAATCCTAGGTTGCCTGAAGCAATAATATAAATAATCGTTGTGAGCCCAAGAACAAAAGCGATGGGAACTCGTAGAAGCAAGAGGACAATGAATAATAGTAATGCCGTTGTCATATTAGTTAACCTCCTCTTCATTACTCGTGAAATTGTTGATTAATACGTCTATGGAGTGAATCATCATAAAAAAGAAGCTCACTGGAACACTCAAATAGGCGATAATCATGGGCATTTGCATTGAACTTGATTTCTGAACCAAAATATTAGGAGAAGATAACCAAATACAAGCAAGGTAAAAAATATAAACGGTGAAGGCAAGTACAGTAAGAAGACCAATTGTTTCTAGGACCTTTTTTGTAATCCCTTTCATTTTATCCATTAACAGGGTAATAGCGGGGGCATCTTGGTGTTTGATACTCATACTGCCACCGATAAATGTCAACCAAACAAGTGAAAAGATAGCGGTTTCATCTGACCATGTTAAAGGTGCATTTAATACGTAACGATACAATACCCCAGCTGCAAGAGCGAAAAGGATAATTGTGCAAAGAATAATGGCGATAATCTTTTCAAGACTGTAAATCCAATTGCTTAATTTGTGTATGACTTTCATACGGATCCCTCCTCTGTTGTCTTAATTCAAATGTAGATGGTTACGTTTGATAGAGTGTGATTTGTCATTTAAGGCTTGCTTTTTCATTCATCAAAAAACCCCTACACGGGAGTTATTACTTGCGTAGGGTTTTTTGATTATCTAGAGTCAGCATTCTGTTTTATTTAGCCGTTTCAAGGAACGATTTAATAACTGGTGATTTTTCAGAATACTCATCTGTTACCTTTTTAGTAATTGCATCAAATGAAGAGGAATCTTTTAATACTTGAACTTTCACACCATTTTTCTTCAATTCTTCAAGATTAGTCTTCTCACGTTTGATAGCTTCTTTTAATCCCCATTCCACAGCTGTGTTCAACGCTGTTTTTACAATTTTTTGGTCTTCAGCAGAAAGCTTATCATAAGAGGATTTCCCCATCACAATTACAGTTGGGAAAGTTGTATGGTTTGTTAATGTTAAATATTCTGCATTTTCGTAATACTTTTCCGTAACTAAAGCATCAAGATCAATATCAATCCCATCAATTACTCCAGTTTGAAGAGAAGTGTATACTTCAGAAAGCGGCATAGCAGTTGGACCTGCTCCAGTCTCATCCCAAAACTTTTGAATAGAAGGGCTACCAATGATACGTACTTTTTTACCTTTTAAATCAGCAGGTGAATTGATAAATCCATCTTTCATAAGGATATGGCGGTTCCCAGCAAAGGCAAAGTCAAGACCTACTAGTCCTTGTGATTCTAGTTCTTTTAACATTTCTTTAGTTGGCTCTGAGTCTCTCAATTTAATGGCTTCTTCAAGATTATTAAATTCAAAAGGCATAAACCAAGAGTTTAAAGAATCTTGACGAGTACTCATGTAAGCGTTTGTAAGAAATCCAAAATCAATAGATCCTGTTTCAAGTTGTTGTACCATGTCTTTTTCTTGCCCTAATTGTGACGCAGGATAAATATCCAATTTCATTCTTCCATCAGAAAGTTTTTCAAGTTCTTCCCCGAATTTCTCAGCTGTTTTATTCCAAACGTGATTTTCTTGTACGACGTGTGCAACTTTAAAGGTGTAAGTTCCATCACCGGATGCTTTCTCTTTACTAGAACTACTGCTACTACAAGCCGCTAAAAGAATAGAAAAGATTGATAGAATAGCAACCAGAGATAGAAATTTACCTTTTTTTCTAATGTTCATAAACTTTCCCCCTTGAAATAATAGCGCTTACATTTCTAAAAAAGAATTTTGTCACAAATAGTGAACTAATTTACTTAATTATAAAATAAATACAAGAAATGTCAATTTATTTTCAAAAAATTGTTTTTATTTTGAAAATAAAGTTTGTTTATGTAGAATTTTGGATGGAAAACGTTTTAAAAAGGTTTTTTAACGGAAAAATTCTTTTCTTCTATATAAGATTACTATCATAAAAATATACTTGTCGGGGCTGAACAGTCATCTCGCTTTTCCAGTAAGAGTTTGATTGGCGGGATGCAATGCAAATTACCTTTACATTCTTTTGAAGGCATAGTTGAAGCAATCAGGTGCGTACGGTCTGTATTGAAGGGGAGTTTCCGTGTATTTAGTTGAAAAAGACAAACACCGCACCCATGAGGGTACGGTGTTCAATAAATCAATGTGATACGTCAGAAACAGAAATTCCTGTGTTCGCTTTGACGCGGATTTCGTTGTAGATTTTTGCATTTTTTGCTTCGTTTGCTTTGTTTTGTGTCAAGATTGTGCCAAGCCATCCTGCAAGGAATCCAAGAGGAACACTGATGATGGCCGGGTTAGATAAAGCAACAAGTGGCGTGCCGACGAAGATTGCTTTACCAGCTTCTGGGTTCCAAACATTCGGGCCCAGTGCGCCAAGAATAAGACAAGAAATCAAGCCAGTTGCCATCGCGATGATAGCGCCATTGGAGTTGAACTTTTTCCAATAAATTGTGTAAAGAATAACTGGTAAATTCGCTGATGCTCCAATACAGAAAGCGAATGATACAAGGAATGATACGTTCAATGTCTGCGCGCCAAGAGCAAGCAAAATAGAAAGAACCGCAATTGAGATAGATCCTGTACGTGCTGCTATAAGTTGTTGCTTAGGAGTCAATTTACCATCTTTCATGATTTCGCCGTAAATATCATGCGAAATTGCGGAAGCTCCTGTTAATACAAGGCCGGATACTACTGCAAGAATTGTTGCAAAAGCAACTGCTGAAATGAATGACAGCAGTACGTTGCCACCAAGGAATTCAGCAAGAAGCGGCGCAGCCAAGTTTCCACCCGGATTGGCAGCCAAGATGTTCCCCTGTCCCACGAATGCAGCGGCACCGAATCCAAGGAAAATTGTTAATGAGAAGAAAATAGCTGTAATCCAAGTTGTCCATGTGATAGATGTACGAGCTGTTTTTGCATCTTTAACTGTAAAGAAACGCATTAAAATGTGTGGAAGACCAGCTGTACCAAGTACAAGTGCAATCATCATAGATACTGAGTCAATTGTGCTTGTATATTTGATACCAGGAATCAAGAAGTTTTCACCTTGTTCCGTAACAGTTGCAGCTGTATCAAACATTTTCATAATACTGAAATCGAATTTCCAAAAAACAAGGAATGAGATAAGAGCTGTACCGAATAAAAGTAGACATGCTTTAATAATCTGAACCCATGAAGTAGCCGTCATACCACCGAATAATACGTATACTGTCATCATGACACCAACGATTAGAACAGCTGTCCAATATGGGATACCGAATAGCATTTGAATCAATGCACCAGCTCCTACAAGCTGGGCAATCATATATAGAATGACAATTGTGATTGTCGATGTTGCAGCTATACCGCGAATACGTTTTTCGTTAAAACGAGCTGTTAACATATCTGCAAGTGTATATTTACCAAGGTTACGCATTGGTTCTGCAACGATGTATAAAAGAACAAGGTTGGCTACAACATAACCTACCGAGAAGAAGAAACCGTCAAAACCATTTAGGGCAATTGCACCGGATACCCCAAGGAATGCTGCTGCTGATAAGTAGTCACCGGCGATAGCTAAACCATTTTGCCAGCCTGTCAAGCCGCCGCCTGCTGTATAAAAGTCATTCGCAGAAGACGTACGCTTAGCTGCGATATAAGTAACAAGTAATGTTAAACCAACGATTCCAACGAAAAAGCCAATAGTTACTAAATTCATCATCTGCCGCCTTTCTTTTGCTGATACTCGGCGATTACTGCCTCAGCCTGTTTGTCGAATTTTTGTGCACGGCTAACATAAAGCGTACAAAGAATAATGGTCATTAAGAATAAAGATAAAGAATAAATCCAGACCCAAGTAATGTTTCCAATTGCTTTTGCTTGCAAAGCGTCCGTGAACGCTAGAATTGGCAATAAAATATAAGCAATCATAAACAAGAATGTCGTTGTGAATAAGAATCCCCTTTTTTGTTTAACAAGTTTGTTAAACGAATCCATTTCCACAAATGCATCGTAGTCGATTTCCGGAGTTTTCGCTTTATCGTCTACGTATGCTCTGGCTGCGTTTGCCATATAAAACTCCCCCTTTTGTCAAAAATTAACCCCAATTTCTACAACTTAGCATTGTAAGCGTTTCCTTTATCCGTCAAATCTACTCTAGGAATCAGGAAATATAGAAAGCTATGCAAAATCTTCAAAACTGTTATAGTAAAGCTTTCTATTTTTCAAATTGTACTATATTATGAATAGGTATACCTTACAAAAATTTGTCTTAAAAATACAAAAATTTGCACTATTGTTGTCGGAACATAGTATAATTTGTAGAATAATTCATCGTTAGGGAGGGGTCTAATGTCGTACCGTGTTCAATTAGTAGTACAGGATGATCAAGAAAAGGAAAAAATAGAAACATGGTTAGCTCACCCTAGTTTTTCAAATTTAATCGTTCAAAATGAAGGTTCCATTCTTCCGGATGATATTCTAATTGTAGAAATTACTTCTCTTTTTGATTGGGTAAAGGTACGTAGAATGATGAAGCAGTATCAAGATATTCTTATCATTCCGATTCTGGATCAATCAATGACTAAAACATCGCCTATTGCGATTGAGCTGGGACTCCCTTCATTATTAATTAAGCCTTTAAAGAGCAGGTCTTTTTATCGGAATTTTAAAAAAGCTTTTTCTCTTCGTACCGAAATACCTATTATAGAAGAAACGGTAGAAGGTGAATCGTACCGTGATATGATTTGGAGAAGGGTGTTAAAAGGGGATATAACGAGTGAAGTAGAGATGTCTGAATCCCTTACATTGCTGCCTTCAGCGATGGTTCCTAATTTGGTTTGCTGTATTCAAGGCTTTCTCATTAGTCCAGAGAGAGAAAAGAAAGAGGGATGGGAAGCTTCATCTGTTGTGCAAAAGGTTATTTTAAAAGCATTCTCTGCTATTGGATATGAAGCTTATTTTGTTCCATTTCATAAAAATGCTGCGCTATTGTTGAAAGTTCCATCTGATGTAGCAACACCGTCTTTTTGGGCAGAAGGAGAACAAGTGATGTTTTCTGCTATTGAAGTACTTAGGGAAGAATATGGCATTCAATTATACATTGGAGTAGGATCGATTTGTCGGGAAGTCATGCAGTTAAAGAGTTCTTATGCGAATGCAAAGGTTGCAAGAATGTCCGTTGCTAAGCATGAATTGTGGCTGCGTTATTTTGATGAAATTCCAACAAATGTTTCTGTTCAAAAAAGTATTGATTATATACGCTCTCATTATGCAGAAAATATTTCGATGAATAAAGTAGCAGCGAAGGTGAACTTTAGTCCAACCTATTTTAGTCGATTATTTAAAAAAGAAACTGGGCACAGTTTTGTTTCCTATGTTACGTTAGTTAAACTACAACGCTCGATTTGGTTATTGCGACGAACGAATCAAACCATTGAAGAAATTGCGATGGAATTAGGCTTTAATACGCCTAATTATTTTAGCGCTACGTTTAAAAAAGAAATTGGCTGGTCACCAAGTCAATATCGGGGGACAAAGGAAATTTTATTTTCACATAGCTGGGTAGAGGATGATTTTTAAAGATAAAGCTTTGTTGGAAGGTGTGTGAGACTAAGCTCACACACAGGAGCTAAAAATAAAAGTGCCTGTTCCATTCAAGTTGAACTGGCACTTTAACATGCATAGATTGTTTTTTTATCCCATACTTAAAGGAAGGGCAGCCCTCCACCTTAAGCTTATGAGGAAACAAAGAAGTTAGATGGGGGACGGCAGCCCTCCTCTAGCTGCATTTCATCTTATGCTTGTCGAGGCTGAACAGTCGCTTCACTTTTGTAGTAAAGGTCCGATTGGCTAATCATCAGTGGGACCCGCTAATGGGAGTTTCGCTCTATGCTCTTTTTTCAATAGCTACAATAAATGGTGGATGATTCGCTTGGTTTATGAATCCGTATTGAAGAACATGTGCTTTATCTTGCGGTAAGTGTTTAACATAAGCTAGCAATTCATCTCGTTCAATCGCACCTTCTGGATGTCCATGGTAAATGACAAGTACGATGATGCCTTCCGGTTTCATTTTTTCAAGCAGTTGTTCAATCGCTGAAATTGTTGTGCTTGCTTGTGTGGTAATGGTTTTATCTCCTCCGGGGAGGTAACCTAGATTAAAAATGGCACCCGTTAAGCTTCGTGTTTCCTTCTCCGGGACTAGATTTTTCAATTGTTCGTGTCCAGCATGAAATAAAGTACAACGCTCAGATAGTTGTTCTGCTGCTAACTTTGCCGTAGTGCTTTGAATGGCCTCGCTTTGAATATCAAAAGCATACACATGCCCAGCTTCTCCTGTTAGGTTTGCAAGGAAAACGGTATCAAACCCATTCCCCATCGTGCCATCGACTGCGATATCACCAGGTTGTACTGCTTTTTCTAATAAAATTCTTGCAAAAGGTAGAATTCGATCAAGCTTCATTCTTTACTGCCTCCGCTTTGTAAAATTTCCCTTGCCAGCTATCGCGACGTTTGAGCTCTCCATCAATCGCATTTAGTACGTCCCATTTATTTACACTCCACATCGGTCCAATCATTAAGTCAATTGGTCCATCTCCTGTGATGCGGTGAACAATCATTTCTGGCGGAATGATTTCGAGCTGGTCGCAAACAAGCTGGACATATTCATCTCGTTGAAGAAACTCAAGTATGCCCTTTTCATATTGCTTAACCATAGGTGTTCCTTTTAATAAATGTAACAGGTGAATTTTAATTCCTTGCACATCTAATTTAGCGACTTCACGCGCCGTTTCCATCATCATGCTGTAATCTTCTTGCGGAAGTCCATTGATAATGTGGGAGCAAACACGAATGTTATGCTTGCGCAATTTGGCGACACCTTGTTTGTAACACTCATAATTATGAGCGCGGTTAATGAGGGTCGCTGTTTGTTCATGAACGGTCTGTAAACCGAGCTCAACCCATAAGTAAGTACGTTCATTTAGTTCCGCTAAATATTCGATAACATTATCTGGTAAGCAGTCAGGACGTGTTGCAATTGAAAGACCGACCACGCCTTCCTGTTTTAGAACGAGCTCGTATTTCTCTCTCAATTCCTCAACGGGCGCATGCGTATTTGTAAATGCTTGAAAGTAAGCAATGTATTGACCGTCTTTCCACTTATAATGCATTTTTTCACTAATTTCCTTAAATTGCACATCAAGTGGTTCAGCACGATTTCCAGCAAAATCGCCAGATCCGGCTGCACTGCAAAATGTACACCCTCCATGAGCGACTGTACCATCGCGATTTGGACAATCAAAGCCGCCATCAAGTGCAACTTTAAAAACTTTATGGCCAAAATGATTTTTTAAATGATAATTCCATGTGTGATAGCGCTTGTTATCACTGGCATATATAAACGGGTTTATCTGACTCAACATCAGCAACCTCCTATGTTCAATTAATTTATCCCACCTATTATACAATATTTTGAGCAAGAATAATTTTAGTTTGTTTGACTTAAACTAAGTTCGATGATTCGTCATCAAAATGAATGCGAAGGAGAGGATAAGAATGGGAACAAGACAATCTATTGACCATTTTTTAGAGCAATGTGAAGGGGCTCTCCGATTTGCAGATTTTGAATATATAGAGGCATCAAGGCAGGAACATTGGGATGATGAAACCTACCAAAATGCACAAGCTTATTTAGAAGAAGCTATAAGACAGATGGAACCAATTTATGCGAGTGCAAATCCAGAGCAGAAAGAGCGACTTCAACGGATGAAAGGACAGCTCGATTTAATGAGACACGATATGGTTATGTTACGACATTAAGTAAACGGGTTACCCAAGTTTGGATTGGGTAGCCCTTTTTAGTTCAGATTTATATATGAACTAAAATGAGAAACAACTCACAATTTTCAGAAGAAACGCATATATATAGGCGAACTCGTTCATAATGTTTATGAGCACCTATTGCAATTATGAAAGAAATTGACTAGAATGAAGTATAATTAAACAATGTTTATAAAGGCTATGATGAGGAGTAGTAGCAGTTAGAACCAGTTGTAGAGAGTTGACGGATGGTGCAAGTCAACCTGGAATGATTGTGAACTCGCCTCGGAGTTTCAGGTGTGAACTAGTAGTAATGCCTGGCGTTTAACCTACGTTACGGGTGTTTGAGCTGGGCGACATAAGCGAGTTGCCAATGTGGGTGGTACCGCGGGAAGATATACATAATCCTCTCGTCCCTATTTGGGATGAGGGGTTTTTTATATGCTCTTAAAGAAGAAAAGTAGGAGGAAAGAACATGAGTTTTGAACATAAAAGTATTGAAGCGAAATGGCAACAATATTGGGAGAAGAATAAAACATTTAAAACGGGGGAAGAAAGTGGAAAGCGTAAATTCTATGCCTTGGATATGTTTCCTTACCCATCTGGAGCAGGTCTTCATGTAGGTCATCCAGAGGGGTATACAGCGAGCGATATTTTAGCGCGTATGAAACGCATGCAAGGTTATAATGTATTACATCCAATTGGGTGGGATGCATTTGGTCTTCCTGCAGAACAATATGCAATTGATACAGGAAATGATCCAGCTGAATTTACAGAGCACAATATTAATACATTCCGTCGTCAAATTAAATCACTTGGTTTCTCATATGATTGGGATCGTGAAATTAATACAACCGATCCAAGTTATTATAAATGGACACAATGGATTTTCTTAAAATTATATGAAAAAGGTCTTGCTTATGTAGATGAAGTGCCGGTGAACTGGTGTCCAGCACTTGGAACCGTACTTGCTAATGAGGAAGTCATTGATGGAGTGAGTGAGCGTGGAGGTCATCCAGTAGAGCGCCGTCCGATGAAACAATGGATGCTTCGTATTACAGCGTATGCGGATCGTTTACTTGACGACTTAGAAACGGTTGATTGGCCAGAAAATATTAAAGATATGCAGCGTAACTGGATTGGCCGTTCTGAAGGAGCGGAAGTAACATTCGGTATCGATGGACATGATGAAACTTTTACGGTGTTTACGACTCGTCCGGATACATTATTCGGAGCGACATACGCTGTACTAGCGCCAGAGCACCCGTTTGTTGAAAAAATTACAACAGCTGAGCAACAAGCAGCAGTTGACGCATATTTAGACCAAGTGAAACATAAAAGCGATCTTGAAAGAACGGATTTAGCGAAAGATAAAACAGGTGTTTTCACAGGTGCTTATGCCATTAATCCAGTAAACGGTGCCAAAATGCCAATTTGGATAGCTGACTACGTGTTAATCAGCTATGGAACAGGTGCGATTATGGCTGTCCCAGCGCATGATGAACGTGACTATGAATTTGCGGTGAAGTTTGAACTACCAATCATTGAAGTTGTTGCAGGCGGAGATGTAACGAAAGAAGCTTACACAGGCGATGGTATGCATGTAAACTCGAACTTCTTAGATGGTTTAAATAAAGAAGACGCAATTAAAACGATGATTCAGTGGTTAGAGGAAAAAGGAATCGGTACGAAAAAAGTAACATTCCGCTTACGTGACTGGTTATTTAGCCGTCAACGCTACTGGGGTGAACCAATTCCGATCATTCATTGGGAAGATGGCAGCGTGGAAGCGTTAAAAGAAGAAGAGCTTCCATTGCTTTTACCGAAGACAACAGACATCAAGCCTTCTGGAACAGGTGAATCACCACTTGCGAACATTACAGAATGGGTGAACGTAACTGACGAGAATGGACGTAAAGGTCGTCGTGAAACGAATACAATGCCGCAGTGGGCGGGAAGCAGCTGGTACTACTTACGTTATATTGACCCAAACAATGCAGATGCGTTGGCAGACGCTGAGAAATTAAAAGAATGGCTTCCAGTCGATATTTATATTGGTGGAGCAGAGCATGCTGTTCTTCACTTATTATACGCTCGCTTCTGGCATAAATTCTTATACGATCTTGGTGTCGTTCCAACAAAAGAGCCATTCCAAAACTTGTTTAACCAAGGGATGATTCTTGGGGAAAACAATGAAAAAATGAGTAAATCAAAAGGAAATGTCGTAAATCCAGATGACATCGTGGAAAGCCATGGTGCGGATACACTTCGTCTGTATGAAATGTTCATGGGGCCGCTTGATGCATCCATTGCGTGGTCAACAAATGGTCTGGATGGAGCTCGTCGTTTCTTAGATCGTATTTGGCGATTGCTTGTAGATGATAACAATCAACTAACAGATAAAATCGTTGAGGGAGATTCTACAGGTAAATTGGAAAAAGTATATCACCAAACTGTGAAAAAAGTGACAGAGAACTATGAGGACTTGAAGTTCAACACAGCGATTTCACAATTAATGGTGTTTATTAACGATTGCTATAAAGCAGAAGCTCTTCCAAAAGAATATATTGAAGGCTTTGTTAAATTATTATCACCAGTTGCTCCACATATTGCTGAAGAGCTTTGGGCACATCTTGGTCATACAGAAAGCATCACATATGAAACATGGCCTGCTTACGATGAAGCAAAATTAATCGATAATGAAGTGGAAATCGTTGTCCAAATTAACGGTAAAGTAAAAGCAAAACTTATGGTGCCAACAGATACAACCAAAGAAAAGTTAGAAGAAATCGCAATGGGTGACAATGCGGTTAAAGAACAAATCGATGGTAAAACGGTTCGTAAAGTGATTGCTGTACCGGGTAAATTGGTGAATATTGTAGCAAACTAAAAGAAATGAAGCCCCCTTTGGATGAAGGGGGCTACTTGTATTCTTAACTAATTGTGGAATGGAGAGATTTTGTAATGAGGATTATCTATATTCTTTCTATCGTTCCTTTTATAGGCATTTTAGGTTTTCTTCCTTTAGTTAATAGAGTAGAACCTTTCGTATTAGGAATGCCTTTTAATATGTTCTGGATGGCGATGTGGACAGTGCTTACCTCTATTATTTTAGGTATTATGTACAAGCTGGATCCTCGAAATCAGGAAGGGGATGAATGATGAATAGTGCGCTTTTGATTATTTTAGTTTTTTGGATATTGGCGATTTTTCTTGGAATTATGTCTGTAAAAGGAAAAGATATGAACTTGGAGCAATGGACGGTTGGCGGTCGAGGCTTTGGTTCTATGTTTGTCTTTCTTTTAATGGCTGGAGAAATTTATACGACTTTTTCTTTCCTTGGGGGAAGTGGATGGGCTTATGGGAAAGGTGCACCAGCCTTATATGTCCTTATTTACATTAGTTTATCGTATGTCTTGTCTTATTGGTTATTACCTGTTATTTGGAAATATGCGAAAGAAAATAATCTAATGTCACAATCTGATTTCTTTGTCAGCAAGTATAGAAGTCCATATTTAGGAGTATTGGTCGCTTTTGTTGGTGTTATTGCAATCATTCCTATTATTGTTGTTCAACTTAAAGGTTTAGGTATTATTGTTTCGGAAGCATCATATGGAGCTATTTCCATGCCTGTTGCAGTCTGGATGGGAGCAATTAGTTTGACCATTTATGTGATGATATCAGGAATTCATGGTTCAGCTTGGACCGCTGTGATTAAAGATATTATGATGGTGGTCGTAATCGGTTTCTTAGGAATTTATCTCCCGCTTCATTATTATGGGGGTCTTCAGCCTATGTTTGAGGCTATTCATGCAACTAAACCTGAACTTTTAAAACTTCCTGAACAAGGGCTTAGTGTTTCATGGTTTATCTCTACTGTAATTTTACTTGTATTAGGTTTCTACATGTGGCCGCAAGTTTTCAGTTCCGCCTATACTGCAAAGAGTGGAAAGGTATTTCGTAAAAATGCCATAATTAGTCCTTTATATACGCTCATGTTATTATTTGTATTTTTCGTTGGATTTTCTGCTATCCTGAAGGTGCCAGGATTAGAAGGAGGAGATGTAGACCTTGCTTTACTGCGTATTTCTATTGAAACCTTTGATCCTTGGTTTATTGGTGTAATCGGAGGGGCGGGATTATTGACTGCGCTAGTGCCAGGTTCGATGCTTTTAATGAGCGGGGCCACCTTGCTGGCGAAAAATGTTTATAAGCCGTTTGTGCCATCAGCTACCGATCATAGCGTTGGAAAATTGGCCAAGTATCTCGTTCCTGCCATTGCCCTTATATCTGTTTATTTCACTTTAAACGGTGGAAATACGCTTGCGACGTTACTCCTAATGGGGTATAGCCTAATGACACAATTGTTTCCATCCCTTCTTTTTAGCTTTATGAAGGACAATTTTGTTAATAAATATGGGGCGGCGTCTGGAATCATTTGCGGAATAGCCACTGTAGCGTATATTACTATTAGTGAATCGACAATTGGTACTTTGTTTCCGTCTTTACCTCAGACAGCAAAAGATTTGAATGTTGGCATTATTGCTTTAGTGATTAACCTTTTTGTCACAATTACAGTGAGTCTAATCGTTAGAAAGTTTAAAATGTCATATAAACTAGCTGCAAAATGATTCGCGGGCTGCGTTGGGATGTTGAGCAAGTTTCTAACAACGCTAACCCACTCTGTACATGAGCGACTAATATTACAAACTAAAAAGCTAAAGCCCCCTTTTGGATGAAGGGGGCTTTAGCCTTAATGAGCGGCTGTGTTAAACCATATTGTTGATAAAACGATTGGGGGCTCGTTTTCATCTAATCAGAATAAAAAAGTACATAAGTAGAAACGAAGAGCAAAATCTAGCTTTCGGCACCTGTTATATTTTGTCGAACTATATTACACTACTATTTAGGTAGTTTGAAGCATAGGGATGAACTGGATGCTTTTTTCTATAAAACTGATGAAGGAGGAATGACAAGACCATGTATTGTCAAAAATGTGGGCATGAAGCAACGGGCGGAGATTTTTGTCAAAACTGCGGTACGATGTTGAATGAAACAGAACGTACGAAATATGCAGGATTTTGGATTCGCTTTGTAGCTTGTGTTATTGATGGAATTATTGTAGGAATTCCAATTTTTATTATCGCACTTATGTTAGGGGTTTTCTCTCTGTTTTCTACAGGGGAAATTTCGGATTTCGATAGTTCTTATGATAGTTACTCCGGCGATGAGTATTATGAACAATCTATGAGTGAATTCGATGTTACAATGTTGATTATTCAAGTAGTGGTTTGGGTTTTATCTATCGTAATTGGTATACTCTATTATGCAGGTATGCATGCCTCAAAATGGCAAGGAACGCTTGGGAAAATGATTGTTGGCATTAAAGTCACCGACTTAAACGGTCAGCGAATTTCTTTTTTACGTGCGCTTGGTCGTTATTTTGCGACCATTTTGTCAAGTATTTTATACATTGGCTACATTATCGCAGCCTTTACAGAAAAGAAACAATCACTGCATGACTTTGTTGCCAAGACAGTTGTTGTTTATAAAAGATAATAGATGAGGGCTGGCTACGTGGGTCAGCTCTATTTTTTGTGAATCAATTATTCAACAGCAGGAAGATCTGCAGAGGCCCAATGAGACGAGGTTAACCTTTCTCTCATACAAAAATATCGAAAAGCTAGTATACTAGTTGTATACTTCAAGTAGGTGGAAGGGACGATTTCCACACGAAAGAGCGATTCGTTTAGGAGTCTATCCTGCTTAGTAGCTAGTAACTCCTTTTATCACAAATTGAAAATAGGAGGAGAGTTATATGGATAAACGAAAAGTGTATATGATAAATAAGGAAACCGTTAGTCTATCGTCAGAATATGATGAGTTTGGTAACGAGTTTACGAGAGTGATTGAAGGAGAGCGGATGTTTTTCGTTGCGATGACACCAAATGAAATTATTGATCGGACTTTGAAGTATTACGGTTCTTGTCGAGAAGGAGCTATTTTAGGAGCGAGAACAATCCTTGGTGAGAAACATTCAGTTCCCGTTGCAATTGATACGAAGGAAGGACTTGTTTTCTTTCCGTGTGGCTCATTTCGCAGAAAAGATAGCGTGTGGCTTGCGAACGCGCATATTAGTCGTCTTGAAAGACTAGGAAAAGAAACGATTGTTTATACAAATTATGGACATTGTCTAATCGTTCCGATGAATATTAGCCAGATTGATATCAAAATGGGGCAAGCGTCGCGCCTTCAAATGACGCTTACACATCGTTCCACGAAGAAAATGCTTTTTCTTTATGAACGAGAGAGTGATTTTATTTTACGGAAAGGAAATGGAGAATTTAGCTTTACAGAGAAGGATGAGGAGAAGTAGAAGGGAAGCAGCTAACCTTAACGGGAGGCTGTTTTTTCGTTTTAGAAGAGAGGCAATCAATCTAGTCATAAAGAGTGCATTTGTTAGATATCATATATGAGTAAGAGTGGAAGGAGAGATGATGTGGCTTCTGAATATGAACAATCTGCAAAGTTTGAACATGGGTTTTGGCTTCAAATTTTAGGTGATCATGCTCGTTTTATTCATGATTCTCTGGCGCCGAAAGAAAAAGAAGAAATTGATCGAGCTAACTATTTTATTCATACATTTGACCGCCTGCTGGAAAGTGTCGGAACGATGAATATGGTTCAATTAAGTAAAAAAGCAGAGGAAGAAGCGCTGAGATTTCGAATGGTTAAATTAACGTTAATTGAAAAGCTCTTACTAGGAAAAGTTACGATTCATTTAGGACCTACGTTTATCAATCATATGGTGAATGAATTAGAAGAATATCTTCGTCTACTAGGCTATTTAAAATTAGGAAAGATTCCTCCGATTGCTCATGTGCTTCATCATCATTTACTTTGGACGTTAGATGCAGCCGGTCATGCGAGAGCTATATCAGATAACATGGACTGGATAGAAAAGAAAATTAAAGAGAAGAGCAATCGTTTTACAAAGGATTTTGAAGCTTTCTATTTAAAAGCTGTTGAAATGACAGGATACTTACGAACGAATCTATCAACATTTCCTGCTTTAACTAGATTTAATGAAAGTGTGACTCTTGAAATGCAGCTGTTTATGAGCTTTCTACAAGAAATTGAAGAATTGGAGCTTAGCGAACAAGCGCTTGGCATTTTTGCTCCTCTTATGGCTGATCATATGTTTAGGGAAGAATGCTACTATTTAACGAAGTTGGCTCAGGCTACGGAAAAAAATGCGCCAAATTGTAACCCAGCAAAGCCTAGAATAAATAAGTAATTTTTTATTAAGAAAAACACCGTTCAAACGGTGTTTTTCTAGTTTTGCAAACTATGACGGACGTCAGTTTTATTTGGAATATTCTTTGTTTTAAAATGTGAAAATGCATAGCATCCTGCAATAACGATACTGCTGCCGATTACTTGGATGCTTGTCATTTGTTCGCCTAAAAATAGAAAAGCAAAAATAGCAGTGAAGATTGGGTTGAAGTTTAAGAAAAGTCCTGAAATGGTTGCTCCTACATGTTTTACCCCAAGATTCCAAAGTACGGTGCAGACGACTGTAGAAATGACACCTGTATAAAGCATCGATTGAATGAATGAAGCATTAATATTGGATACCGCAAAGCTTGAAAGATTGAAGGGAAGCAGAACAAGAAGTCCGAATATGCCTGAATAGAGAGTAGCCATCATTGCCGAAGTCTTTGATAGCGCCCACTTGCTACAAACAGAATAAATTCCCCAAATAGCTACTGCAGCGAACATATAACCGTCTCCCAAATTAAATTGGAGTGAGAGAAATAGGTCTATGTTTCCTTTAGAAAGAACAAGCATCACTCCAAGAAATGAAAAAATAATTGAAAGTATTTGCCGTTTATTCATTTTTTCCTTTAAAAAAATAAAAGAGAATAGGGCGATTGAAATCATATTGAATGTTGAAATTAAGCCTGCATTTGTCGCCGAAGTATGCTCTAATGCAGCAAATTGTAACAGATTAAATAATGTAACCCCGGTAATACCCATTAAAAATAAAGGGAAAAGGGCATCTCGTGAAGGAAGGATCTTTCTTTCTTTCCACCATACAATCGGTAATAGGACGATGACGGCAATGATCCAGCGCAAGCTTGTTAAGGTCATCGAGGAGGCGTGTTCAACAAGAGACTTGCTGATAATAAAATTACCTGCCCATAATGAACTAGTTAATAGTAATAATGAGAAGTAAACATATCGCATGTTAGTTAGCTCCATTCCTATTTCAAAAGACTGTAAAAGCTATTGAAGTCATTGTGCACAATGGCGTATAGTATTGATGTGAATAATTTTAACACTTTCGTTATATATGTAGTGATTTAATTTGTTTTATGATATAAATTTGAAATTTTAAAAAGTATATAAGTTCTTTACCGAATAAAATTCACTTTTTTATGCAGGAATGAGATTATTTTTGGAACAATTGTAAAGGGGGAGAAGACGTGGAATCCATCGTGAGCAAGGTATTAGATAAAATAGATCTTCAAATTTTAGATATTTTACAAAAACAAGCACAAATCAGCAATATAGAGATGGCTAAACGTGTCAATTTGTCCCCGCCTGCAACTCATGCGAGAATCAAGCGCTTAGAGCAGGAAGGATTTATTAATCAACAGGTGGCCATTTTAAATCAAGAGAAATTGGGATTTGATTTATTATGTTTTATTTTTATGAGTACAAACATCCATCAAGAGGAGCAAATAAAAGTAGTAGAAAAAGCGTTAAAAACGATGCCTGAAGTATTAGAATGTCACTGTTTAACAGGGGAGTATGATTATTTATTAAAAGTGATTATTAAAGAGAGGAAGGAGCTTGAACTTTTTATTAGAAAGTTAAATAAACTAGGCATTACTCGAATTCAAACGAGCTTAGCATTAAGAGAAATTAAGTGCTCGACGATTTTGCCAATCTGTGAAGGTTCAATAAGCAATTGACGTGATAAACTTAGGAAGCAGGTTTTTGTTATATAACTTTTTGGCTATGTTAAACAAACGATTTTGGGCTTGTTAACAAAGCTTTTAAAGCGGAATAGAAAAGATGACTAGTTTATAGGTGAGGAGATGCTCCTTTACCCTATATTCTAGCCATCTTTTTTTCATTATTCGCGAATGTCCCAAGTGACTTTCAATGATTCGACTATATAATCTGCAACTTCTTCAACATCAAGGCCGTCCGTTTTAACTTTTGAATGATGGTAGGAGTATATCTCTTGTCTATTATTAAAAAGTTCTTCAATTTCCTCAAGAGTGCGTCCTTGTAATACTGGTCTGCTATCGATAATTAAGCTTATTCTGTCCTTCCAATATTCCCAGGATAAATCCAGAAAGAACACCGTACAATTAGCCAGACAGATCTTTCGGATTTCTTCTTGTAAAAAAGCTCCTCCTCCAACTGAAATAATTTTCAATGGTTGTTGGCTAAAGTGTTCAATTAAACTTTTTTCTTTTTCACGGAAAGCTTTTTCCCCGATTTTCTTAAATATTTCTGTCGTAGGCATATTATATTCTTTCTCAATTTCCTGATCTATATCAATAAAATCTCTATATAGTTTCTTGGCTACTAACTGTCCAATCGTAGTTTTACCTACTCCCATAAAACCAATGAAAACGATACTCTGTGTTCTAGGAGATATTCTGTTATTAATCATGGATAACCCTCTTCTCTAACTATTTATAATCATTAGAAATTATCTTGATATTCTGCTCAAATAAACTTAATTATAGTATAAGTCCATAAGTTTGTAAAAAAGTTTTTGAAATATTCTTTATACTTATTCGAATTCTGAGAATAGCTTCCTAAATGGATTTTTGCTTAAGAATGGAGAAAGGGAAAAGTAAAAAAAGCCCCAATTTTTTGAGGCTTGAAAAGGTGGTATTAGACGGTGGATGATTATTTGCTAGTATTATGAAGATTGATAAGTACATTAAGAACAAAACAAAGAATACCGAGACTCATGATACTAGCTCCAATAGCTACGAGGGGTTGAACGGAAGCGTTTCCAGATTCGAGCACCATAAGGCTGATCATCATGATTGGCAATCCGATATTAGCAAGCCAAAAATGAAGCTTACCGAGAAGCTTTTCGGCTAGAGCTGGGAAGAGATGATAAATAAGGCCTGCAAGTGCAAAGGAAGCCCAGCCTAAAAGATTGATATGTGCATGGGATGGCGCATACTCGAAATGATGTGTAATCGACATAAACATACCTAAACCAACACCGATGATGAAATATACAACGGAAATCTTAAGAAACCGAATCCCCATAATATGACCCCTCCTTTTCTAGTAGGAGTATATGCTCTTGTATGAGAAAAAATAATTTCGGAGGTGAAATTTTACCTTACTATATTCAATAGTTATAATGAAATAGAGAAAACTTATGAATGAGGTGCTAGGATGTCAGAAATTAAAAGTATTACTCCAGCAGAATTAGAAGCTAAGCTTGAAGCGGGAGAACAACTAGAAATCGTTGATGTACGTGAAGATGAAGAAGTACAAATGGGGATGATTGGTGAAGCAAAACATATCCCGATGAACGAAATTCCAGCGAATCTCGATCAATTCGATAAAGAAAAAGAATATATCTTCGTTTGTCGTTCAGGACGCCGCAGCGAAAATGTTTGTCATTACCTACAGGAACAAGGCTTTAAAGTCGTGAATATGACTGGCGGTATGCTTGAATGGACAGGAGAAGTCGTTTTTAAATAATAAGGTATAACATGTCCTGAAATGGGGAACCCTGTTTTAAAAAACAAAGGCAGGGAAGACGCCGATGATTCAAGTGAAGTTGTTTGATACGGAGCATGAAAAGGATTTAGAAGAAGAAATGAACGCTTTTCTCGTCAACATTCGGGACAGTCAAATTGTCGATATTAAATATAATGTGGCTATGAATGCTGAAGAGGAAGATGAACAAATCTACTGCTTTAGTGCAATGATTGTTTATAAGAAAAAATGATGGAGCTGTCTCAGTGCGGAGGCAGCTCTTTATGTTGTCTGCTTGAAAAAACTAAGGTACTATCAACAAAAATGAGACATTCGATTGTGAACCAATAAGCGCCAATCGATACGTTGATTTGTCCCGCTTTATTGTATTTTCTATACAACATCTTATCATAGCTGCATTTTAAGGAGTGGAAAATATGGAAAATTTTACAGAGCGAGTTATTCGAGTTATTCAACAAATTCCACCTGGAAACGTTATGACCTATGGGCAAATTGCTAAGCTGGCTGGAAGTCCCAGAGGAGCTAGACAAGTTGTGCGAATTTTACATTCAAGCAGTCACAAATATGAGCTCCCTTGGCACCGTGTCATTAATGCGAAAGGGGAAATAGGCATTAAAAATGAGGAGTTAAGCTTTGTTCAAAAAATGAAGCTTGAACAGGAGGGCGTTCAAATTCAAAATGATAAAATAGATCTTGTGAAGTATCGATATCAACTGCTATGATTAATACGTGGAAACAAATTGATTCAGAATGTTTTCCCTCCAACGGGATATGAACCTGCTAACATTCCACCATTTGAAGCATATTTAGATTCTGATCTCTATCGTGCAAATTCTTATAATGAAATTTGGGTGGCAATCAATTGAACTACCCCCACCTACTCCACTACGTTTCGTTGAGGAGGGGGATTCCTACGTACAAGATTCTATCGAACCTTAATGGAGTAGGCGATCCCTGTCGCACCGACAGTTAGCAGTACAAACGACTAACCTAGCAAGTCTCCTGCAAAAAAAGAATCTAGTTAGACAGCTAACGCTAATTCTTTTATATTTTTAGATGCGTTCACATCCGCGTTGTCTGTGTGACCGCATTTTTGACACACAAATTCAGCTTGCGATGGACGATTGGCTTTTTCTGTATGGCCGCAAGCATGACAACGCTGTGAGGTACGGGTAGGATGGACAGCGATGACGGTTTTTCCATACCATTCCGCTTTATATTCGAGCATGGTACGGAATTGTGACCAAGATGCTTCACTGATTGCTTTTGCCAGATGGTGATTCTTCCTCATATTCGCTACCTTTAAATCTTCTATTTCGATTACATCGTGGTTTTTGATAATTTTTTGCTTCATCTAGTGGTTTCTTTTGTTGAAGCGCTCTTTCTTGTCTTCTCGATAAGATCCGTTGTGCTTTCACCAATTTTTCCTCCAGAGAACGGAAAAACTTTGGATTTGAATAGATGGTTCCATCTGACAGAATCGCAAAATCTTTTAGGCCGACATCGATGCCAACAGCCGAATTTGTTTTTGGTAATTCTGTTCCTTCTACTTCGGTCGTTAGAGAAACAAAATATTTCCCCGATGGATTCCGTCTAATCGTCGCACTCAAAATACGACCGTGTACTTCACGACTTTTGGCAAAACGAACAAAACCTAGCTTTGGCAACTTGATATGGTCGTCTATAACAGCGATATTTCCATTCGTATGCTTCGTAACGTAAGACTGGACAGGATTCTTTTTTGATTTAAAACGTGGTAGCTTATTCTGTTTTTTGTAATATCGACTATAAGCATCCGCTAAGTTTTCAACCGATTTTTGCAAAGCGATACTATCCACTTCTTTCAAAAAAGAATACTGTTTCTTTAATTCTGGAAGTTCTTTGATTGTTTCATATTTATTTAAATAGTCCCCTTTCCAATTATTTGAGGAAAGTTGACCATTCTGCTTCATTTCTTCTGTGATAGACCAGTAAGCGTCTTTTTCTTTCTGTTTACCAAGAAAGAGATTAAAGACAAATCTTGAACAACCGATCGTCTTATGGATGAGTTCCATTTGTTTCTGATTAGGGTATAAGCGAAACTTAAAGGCTTTGTGGATGAACATGGTTGGGCACCTCCTTCACCATTTACCTTATTATACCATATGTAAACCTAAGGATACAAACATCAGTTCCCTTTTGTGGAATAGTCACTAATCAGAAGGACAAAAGGGATGGTCCTCCTATCATCGTCATTTTCTTATGATTCAACCAACAGTCGGACAATCGAGATGGCAAGTAAGCCTTCCCAATCAGAAGGCGATTCATCCCCTCCCTACTCATTGGGCTATCACCCTTCACATTCCTTGAGGAAGGGGTATTTTCGCCTATTTTTTCGATAAAACTTCCGTCAGTAGGGATGTATCTTTGCACATATAAAAGGCTGTTCGATTGAACAGCCTTTTACGAGTTTTTCGTTATTTATGGGTTTTATTCGGCTTTTTCTTGCCGGGATTTCCGTTGCCTTGGTGTTGTTTGTTTTTTTCTTGTTTTTGTTGTTGCACCTGAATTCTTTCTACAAAATCCTCTGAGTTTACCATGATCGCTTCCTCCTCAAATAAGGTTCGTTCTCTGTTAATATCATCATTTGAGAAGAATATATTCACATCAAATAAAAAATAGGCAGAGACACCTGCTTCTTACTTGTTTTTAGAGAAAGCAGCTGCGTTCATCCCAGCAAGTCTGCCTGTAACGAGTGCGGATGTAATATTGTAGCCGCCTGTGTAGCCATGTATGTCTAAAATTTCACCGCAGAAGTAAAGTCCATCCATCAATTTGGAGGCCATTTCTTTTGGATGAATTTCTTTAACAGATACACCACCACCTGTAACGAAGGCTTTTTCGAGCGGTTGTGTCCCATTTACAGTAAAGCGAAAGTCTTTACATAATTCCGCTAAACGGCGGATTTTTTCGTGAGAGAGCATAGCTCCTTGCTCTTGAAGATCGATGCCGCTGCGTTCTAATAAGAAATGTAAGTAACGTTCAGGTACAAGACCTTTTAACGTATTTTTAATTGCTTTCTTCGGCTCAGCTTTAATTTCTTTCATGAGCATTTGAAATACTTCTTCTTTATTTTGGTCGGGAAGAACATCCAACTGCATTGTCACTTCATGCAGATTCCATTTTTTCATCGCTTTGACAACAAATTGACTGCAGCGCAGCACGGCTGGACCGGAGATGCCAAAGTGGGTGAAAATCATATCCATACGGTGCGTGATTAATGGTTTTCCTTTCGGATTAAGCACGCTAAGAGATATATCTCGTAACGAGAGACCTTGCAACGTTTTAGCCTTGATGAACGGCTCATTGCTTAAGACGGGAACCTCTGTAGGGAATAACTCAGTAATGGTATGTCCCGCTTTTTTAGCCCAAGCGTAACCGTCGCCCGTAGAACCTGTATGCGGCACAGATTTACCTCCGACAGCAATGACAAGAGCATTCGCCTCGAATGTTTGTCCATCTTTTAGCTGTATCCCTGCTGTATGGCCCTCTTCATAAAGGACATCGGCAACAGGGGCATTTTTATAAATAGTGACATTAAGTTGGTTCAGGCGAGTTAACAGTGCATCGACAACGCTTTGTGCTTTATCGTTTACTGGAAACATGCGTCCATGATCTTCTTCTTTTAGTTGTACACCTAGCTTTTCAAAAAATTGAATAATGTCTTCATTGTTAAATTCCGAGAAGGCGCTGTATAGAAAGCGTCCATTGCCGGGAATATGCTGAATAATTTCATCAATCGATAAACGGTTGGTAACGTTGCAACGCCCGCCACCAGAGATGGCAAGCTTGCGACCAAGCTTTTCGCCTTTATCGACTAAAAGTACACGAGCTCCTTTTTCACCAGCGGCAATGGCTGCCATTAATCCGGAAGGGCCGCCGCCAATTACGATTACGTTATATTTCAATAGTTATCACCACTTCTTCATTTTCATTCTTCCTATTATAAAGCATTTTTGTAAATGTAGAAAATAACGAGTAAATTAGATTGAGTATTGTGTTAGAAAAAGGTAAACTGAAGAGTAGTTTTTGTTTTGAGACAAACTCTTTATATCGGCAAGTATAGAGAAATGTTTAGCTTTGTTAGAATATCGATGAGTTTCTCAATGTAACTGATACAGGCAGGATGGGATTATATGTCGTCTAAGTTCTTAAAAGGAGCTTTTATATTAACGCTTGGTTCAATTTTATCAAAAGTTTTGGGATTGTTCTATTTAATCCCGTTTGAAGCGATGGTTGGCAACAAAGGGGCTACATTGTACCAATATGGATATGTTCCGTATTCCATTTTTCTTAGTTTTGCGACAGCGGGGATGCCCCTTGCTGTTTCGAAGTTTATTTCTAAATATAATGCGTTAGAAGAATATGCTGTAGGTAGAAAGCTATTTAAATCCAGTTTACTTTTAATGATGATAACTGGTTTTCTTTCATTCTTGATATTATATTCAATGGCTCCGTTCTATGCGGGATTTGTTACGGTTGGGGAGAATCCGTTGCCGGTTGAAGATACAACGGCCGTCATTCGTGCCATTAGTTTTGCACTTATTATCGTGCCATTTATGAGTATTATCCGCGGGTTCTTGCAAGGGCATGAAGAGATGGAACCTTCTGCCGTTTCCATGGTAGTAGAACAAATTGTTCGGATTGTTTTCCTTTTAGCAGGTGTATATGTTGTGCTAAAGCTTATGGACGGCGAATTGGTGACAGCTATTAGTATCGCGACATTTGCAGCAACAGTTGGGGCTGTTGGTGGTCTGGTTGTGCTTTTGTGGCACTGGAAAAAACGAAAGCCAAAATTAGATCAGTTACTTTCACAGGATAAAGGAACGGTTCATATTTCACTTGTACAAATTTATAAGGAGATTTTATTATCATCGATTCCGTTTGTGTTTGTAGGGATTGCTATGCCTTTATTTCAACAAGTGGATGCTTTAACATTTAACCGAGCTATGGTTTCTATTGGTTTAGATAATATCTCTGAAGATGCATTAGGGATTTTGAATGTGTATGCTCAAAAGCTTGTCATCATTCCAATGACACTTGCAACGGGTTTTTCAATGGCGCTTGTGCCATCGGTAACAAAGGCTTATATCAGTCAAAATCAGGATTTGTTTAAATATCAACTCGATCAATCATTTCAGATTTTACTATTTTTAACGATTCCAGCTGTTGTGGGGATGTCTGTGTTAGCGGATCCGGTTTATTCAGCCTTTTATAGTCATAATCCATTAGGTACAGAGGTGCTTCAAGCGTATGCGCCAACAGCTGTGTTATTTGCTTTATTTTCGGTAACAGCCGCTATTTTACAAGGAATTAACGAGCAAAAGTTTACCGTATTGAGTTTGCTTGTTGGCTTTTTGATTAAGCTAAGTTTAAACATTCCATTGATTCAATGGTTTGAAACAATGGGTTCAATTTATGCCACAACTCTTGGGTTCCTAGCAGCTGTTGTGTTAAATTTAGCTTTCATTTCTTATTTTACAGGCTATCGCTATAATCTTCTTATACGTAGAACACTGCTTATTATTGCTTTTACAGCTGGCATGGCTTTAATTGTTTGGATTGTAGAAAGTGGCTTGCAGTTGTTCCTTGATGTAGAAAGCAGATGGCAGGCGATTGTCATAGTTGCGATTTGTGTTGGCTTTGGCGGTCTTTTTTACGCAGCCGTTGCTTTAAAAAGTAAGCTGGCTCACCGGTTATTTGGCAGTCGAATCGAGCGTTTACAAAAACGATTAAAATTATAGAAGGTGGAGGAGCTTCCTCCGCTTTTTCTGATTTTTTTACAGGTAAAGTATATAAATTACCAGATGAAAAGTATAAACTGGCAGGTAGATACCAACCTATTAGACGGAGAATATTAGTATGAAATTTCCCCCACATTTAACGGGCAGTAAGCCCCCGCTGATGGAAGTTTCACTTTATGGAATCGAAAAAGGAGATTATATGAGAATTGACAAATTACTAGCGAATATTGGATACGGAAGTAGAAAAGAAGTAAAGGGATTGCTGAAATCTGGAGCAGTGAAAGTAAATGAAGCCATCGTTAAGGATGCAAAGCTGCATGTGAAGCCGGAGGAAGACATTGTAACCGTTCACGGAGAGCAGATAGAGTACAAGGAATTTGTGTACTTAATGATGAATAAGCCGCCCGGTGTATTGTCGGCAACGGAAGACCATTATCAAGAAACGGTTATTGATTTATTGGGGCTTGAGGATTCCATCTATGAGCCGTTTCCAGTTGGACGTTTGGATAAAGATACAGAAGGGCTATTGCTGATTACAAACGATGGTCAGTTGGCCCACCAATTATTATCACCGAAAAAGCATGTACCGAAGACGTATTTTGCAGTAATTGAAGGAGAAGTGACGGAGCGGGATATTGAAGCGTTTCGAGCAGGTGTGACCTTGGATGATGGCTATTTAACGAAGCCAGGTGAGCTCGTTATTTTAAAATCAGGACCCACATCTGACATTGAGCTGACGATTACGGAAGGGAAGTTTCATCAAGTGAAGCGGATGTTTGAAGCTGTCGATAAGCGAGTGATTTATTTAAAACGCTTGTCAATGGGAAGCTTGCAGTTAGATAAGGAGCTTGAACTTGGAGAGTATCGGGAATTGACGGATGAGGAGCTAGAGGGCTTGAAGAGAGGTCAATAGCAAAAAAATGAGGCGGACAATATGTCGGCCTCATTCCATATAATACACATCGATTTTCGGGTGGATCGATTTTTGTTTAAGATGACATCTTTACCTTCTTGTTAGTTGTTGTCCAGAAGCCACGGCTTGGGCTTTTAACCAGGTCATTGTAAGCTAAGACATTTAAATCGCGCTGTACTGTTCGAGGAGTGATACCAAATTCTTCTACAATCTCTTGAGTAGATACCGTACCGTTGTCATTGATAAACATATAAACGGATTTAATACGGGTTAACATGCGATTTGTTGAAGGTTTCAAACAATCACTCCTTAATTATTTTTCATTGGTTTTGTTGAACAAATGAAAACAACCGATATGTCGGACAGCTTCAGGCTGTCTCTATGTATCTTGCTGGGACCCACCCTACAACTCCTCGGAAACTTCCAGAAACAATAAGATGTCCTTTATTTAATATTACCTCTATATTTGGATAATTTCTACTTGAAAGTTCGAAATTATCGAAATATTGGATATTTAGTCATTTATTTGGTAAAAGTATATGCTGTTTCACCTTTATTTAATACACTTTTTTTAAAAAAAGATAGTGGTAAATACTTCCGTATAATTATGTAATATTCTTAATCACTAAAATATTGCATGATTATATGTTTTTTTACCGATTTTCCGAACGAGAAAGCCCATTACGGTGTGAGTCACACCCCCTTTAGGGATGAGAGTGAGGTCGAACCGGGCGTGTTTTATGACACGTCAGAGGTTCGATTTTTTTTATAGGATATACTCTTGTGTTAAGAACGGATGTTCTGCTATAATGAGTGTAAGTAAAAGAGAAAGGAGGCAAAACGATTTGTTTGTCACTCATTCCTTTCAAATTCCTTTCAAATTCCTTATGATCGAAACATATACAAAGAATTAAGAAAGATGCAACGAGAAGCGGCCTCCGTTTGGAACGATATCGTGCGGGAAGCTACTTCCTATTATTTTGCTTGTAAAAAGTGGGTAAGTAAAACCGAGATTCAAGCTATTCGAAAACAAACCTACAACCTTCATTCGCAGACGGTTCAAGCCATTGCAGATAAGTATGCGGCGAACCGTGAAACGATTCGACAGCTGAGAAAAACGGATAAAAAAGCCAAATATCCGTGGCGAAGAAAATATTATTATTGTATCCCCTTAAAAAAAGCTTCTATGGACATTTCAGCAGACACCATCACGATTAAAAAAGTAGACTATGGATTCTCCCTCTCTGACCTTTTAACTAAGAAGAAAAAGAAAAACTGGAACGAAAAGTTTCCGAAGCAACATACATCGGTCGTCATCCCCAATCGATCAGAAGAACACTTAGACGCATGTAACTATGCGGAAATTGTCTGGCGGAACGGAGCGTATTGGTTTTGTTATGCGGTTCAAGTTCCTGAACAAGATTTGTCTGCGTATGAGAAGAAGGTGGCAGGTGGAGATTTAGGAGAAATTCATGCGGTCACGGTGGCCACCGAAGATCGAGCGCTTGTCTTGTCAGGACGTGCGATGCGCAGTATCTCTCAATTCCGTGCCAAAGCTTTAGCGGACTTAAGCAAGAAAATGTCCCGTTGTAAAAAAGGCTCTCGTCAATGGAAAAAGTACAAAGACACCAGAAATCGCCTATGCCAAACAAGCAACAACCAACTTGAAGCTCTGGAACATAAAACGACGAAAGAAATTGTCGCCTTTTTAGAAGCAGAAAAAGTGACGCATTTGGTCATTGGAAACGTGTCAGGTATTGAAAAAGGGACCAAGAAGAACGAACAAAAGAAACGAAAACAGAACAAAGTGAGAAGACAACAACTGTCCCTGTGGAATCAAGGGAAAATCAAACAAAAGCTCATCTATAAAGCGAAATTAAAAGGCATCCATGTGACAGAAACGGAAGAAAGCTATACGTCTCAAGACTGTCCGTTTTGCGGAGGTAGACATCGGGCAAAGGGAAGAACGTTTATTTGTTCTGTTCACAAAACAGAAATCCATCGTGATGTAAACGGTGCTCAAAATATTGCACGTAAACAACATCACATGGCCGTCCGACCACTTGTTTCTGTGGTGTTTAAACAGCCTGTTTGGTATCAACGTTTTTTGTCCAAAAAACAAGGAGATTCCTCTCTTAAGGACAAGCCCCCAACAGGAAAAAGTATCGCCGGTCGAACGGCGTAGTCGGCACAGACCTTGCCCACTTGAAAGACTGTGTTTCTCTCAAGTGTTGCTCACTTAAGTCTTGCCTCTGCCTCTTTTTATGGAAGGTGGTAAGTGGGGTGTTTGTGAGAAAGAACCCCGTGGCTTTAGCCATGGGAGTGGTCAGATGCTAAACGATATGAGACGGCAGACCGTTATAGATGCTATGAATGGGAATCAAGTGATTAGGCTGAGGCGTTTGTTCAGAAAAAATGAAAATAGTATAATGGTAAGAAGGGAAGGCTGAGGAATAAGGGGGAGCTGGGATGTCTGGAAATCGAAATCAGCAAATTGGACCGCCTCGTTTTGCAATTGCTATTCATTCACTTGTTTGGCTTGCACAAAGCGGGAGGATACTGACGAGTGCAAAGATTGCTTCACAAGTGAATTCACATGCTACGTTTTTGCGCCGGGTGCTGGCTCAGCTTGCTGCTGCCGGAATCGTTGATACGAAGGAAGGAAGAGATGGCGGTTATAGTTTGAAGGTTCCAGCTGATGAATTGACATTGGGAGATGTATATGAGGCCGTTAGACCGGAATGTTTGATTTGTTCTGATACACCTGAATGTGGAGAAATTGGCAAGCAGTTGGATCATGCTTTAGAAGAATTATTAAATGAAGCGGAATTCGAAATGATTAATAAATTAAAGAAATATACATTAGAGCAGTTTATGGAAAATATTGATTTTAGTTATAGTGAGCAAGAATGTTTTAATTAAAGCCAATCAATTGCTTTTCAAGATTGGAATCGATATAATGCGCTTATAATGATTGCAGTTAGTGTAAGCTAATTGCATTTTCTTTTGAATAAAATGTGCTTTTAAAAGTATCAGATTAAATGAAGGGAGGCTCCTCATGAAAGTAGAAGTATGGTCAGATTATCAATGTCCATTTTGTTATATTGGAAAACGTAGATTTGAAAAGGCGTTAACGCAGTTTCCTCATCGAGATCAAGTAGAAGTCGTTTTCAAAAGCTTCGAATTAGATCCACAAGCTGAGCGTGACGTGAAAATGAGTCAAGATGAGATGTTAATGAAAAAATATAATATGACTGCTCAGCAAGTAAAGGCCTCAAATGACAATTTAACCGCACAAGCGAAAGCAGAAGGATTAGAGTATCATTTAGAGCAAACGATTTTGACGAACACGTTTGATGCACATCGTTTCATGCATTTTGCTGCGACAAAAGGTAAGGAAAAAGAAGTGAATGAGCGTTTATTCTTAGCTTATTTTACAGAAGGCAAGCATATAGGTGATCATCAAACATTGGCAGCACTTGCGGCGGAAGTTGGGTTAGATCAAGCGGAAGTAGCAGAGATGTTAGCCGGCAATCAATTTACAGCTGAAGTGAGAACGGATGAGCAAGAAGGAAGTTTATTAGGGGTGCGAGGTGTACCATTCTTTGTGATTAATCGGAAATATGGTATTTCTGGAGCACAGCCAACAGAGGTCTTTTTGGATACATTGCAAAAAGTTTGGACCGAGGAACAGCCGCTTCAAATGGTGAACGAATCGACTGATGCAAATGCTTGCTCGGATGGTTCATGTAATATTGAATAGCATAACGAAAAAACGAATTCCTCTAGTGGAAATTCGTTTTTTTTCGTCTATTAGTTATAATGGAAGAAAAAGGATGTGGAGGTAATGGCTCTTAAGTTATTATTTATCTTCATAGTTGGCCTATTTTTATTCGGAACAGGGACGTATGTGTGGAAAAAGCAACAAGTCTCGTTTATTGCAGGATATGGCGAGTTTTATCATCCTCGAAATGAACAGTTATTAGCGAAGAGAATTGGAACCGTAATTAGGGCACTTGGAGTGGCAACATGGATTTTACTCCCGTTAGCGCTTTATATACCTGAATTTAAAGTCTCTGTATATGGAGTTGTAGCTTTTTTACATGTCCTAATGATTCTTTTGCTAATTGCAACCGATCATATATCATCTTATTGATTACTCAATTGAAATGGTCGTGAGTAGATAGCGAGATTGCTTACGACCAGTTTCTTTAATAAAAGGGATTTTTGATAGTATTCATAGTGGCATGAAATCGATTAGATTATGATATAATGACTAAAAGAATTTTTTAGAAGAAAGAGGGACATAGATTGGGAAAAGCTAAAGAATTATTTTCGTGGGTTAAAGCAATTGCCATTGCTATTATTTTGGCTTTTGTTATCCGTACATATATTTTTGCGCCAATTGTTGTAGACGGTGAATCGATGATGCCGACTTTATTAGATCGTGAAAGAATTATTTTGAATAAGTTTGGTACCGATATTGAAAATATCGATCGGTTCGATGTCGTCGTGTTCCATGCAACGGAAGAGCGTGATTATATTAAGCGTGTAATCGGTCTGCCGGGAGATCATATCGAATATAAAGAAGATACACTGTATATTAACGGTAAAGCTTATAAGGAACCATATTTAGACGAATATAAGGCAGAATTAGGCGGCGAGCTATTAACAGAAAATTTTACTCTTGAAGAGATTACTGGTGGTACAACGGTACCTGAAGGTAAACTATTTTTAATGGGGGACAATCGCCGTAATAGCTTAGATAGCCGTGAAATTGGTACAGTCTCAGTTGACGAAATTGTTGGTAAAGCAAATTTTGTGTACTGGCCAGTGGATGAAATTAAATTTGTGAAATAATGTTAGAGACACTTCATTTGATTGAGGTGTCTTTTTTTGGTTCAAACTGAGTACCATATAGCCTTTTAAATATGTTTCTTTTGTCCTGCTGCATATAAAATCTAATTATTACCTATTTTTCATAATGGGTTTTAAGGTAGAATGGTATTGAAGCACGTCTTGTAACGGAATGAGGGCAAATGATGGATGTAGTACAGCAATTAATCTCTCAACATGGGTATTTTGCAATTTATGGATTACTGGCAATTGGTATTATTGGACTACCGATACCGGATGAAGTGATGATGACATTTGTCGGTTACTTATCCTCTATTTCAGTATTGAATTGCCAAGGAGCACTTCTCGTTAGTTTTCTTGGCTCTATGACAGGGATGCTCGTTAGCTATTATATTGGACGGAAAATTGGCAGGCCGTTTTTAGACAAGTATGGAAAATGGCTTCGACTAACGCCGGCACGATTAAAGCAGACGGAACGTTGGTTTCTTCGCTACGGTCCGTGGACATTATTGATTGCTTATTTTATTCCGGGGATACGCCATCTTGCAAGCTATTTTTCTGGGATGAGTGGCATGAATCAACGTAAATACCTCCTTTTTGCTTGTGTTGGTGCGTTTAGTTGGTGTTCTTTTTTTATAGGTTTTGGTTATTTTATAGGTGTGTTAGCTTAACAATACTGCTCTTGTTTAAAAGAGGGCGGTATTGTTTTTGTTTTAATAATTCTTAAAAAAGGGAATAGTGAGTCGAGACAGAAGCGTTATGCTAAAATAAAAGCGAAATCAAAGTGAGGAGTGTCGACTTTTGGATAAGATTAATTGGCAAAACGAAATCGAAATACGTAAGCAAGATTTATTAACAGATACTCAACGATTATTACAAATTAAAAGTGTATTAGATGAGAATGCTGCAACTGAAACGGCTCCATTGGGTATAGGGGTCAAAGCAGCTCTTGATTATATGCTTGATTTAGGAGCAAAAGATGGTTTTACAGTTAAAGAAGTGGACCATGTTGCTGGTCATATTGAAATGGGACAAGGTGAAGAATTGTTAGGGATTTTATGCCACGTTGATGTTGTACCAGAGGGAGATGGCTGGAGCTCTGATCCATATGGAGCGGAAATTAGAGAGGGTAAAATATATGCTCGCGGTGCCATTGATGATAAAGGACCGACGATGGCTGCTTATTATGCGATGAAAGTAATTAAAGAGCTAGATTTACCATTAAATAAACGGGTTCGGATGATTATTGGAACGGATGAAGAATCTGATTGGCGCTGTGTGGACCGTTATTTTGAAGTAGAAGAAATGCCGACACTTGGCTTTGCACCGGATGCGGACTTTCCCATTATCTATGCCGAAAAAGGCATATGGGATTTTGCAATCGTACAGCCTGCAGCGATACATGTAGAAAAAGCAGCGGTCAACGTGATTGAATTTTCATCGGGCAGACGTATGAATATGGTTCCTGATTATGCGATTGCAACAGTTGAGACGGTACAAACGAACGAACTGAAACAGGATTACGAATTATTTTTACATAAGCATTCATTAACAGGAAAGAGTGAGATTAAGCAAAACCAGATTACATTTGAACTTGAAGGTGTGTCTGCTCATGGAATGGAGCCTAAAAATGGGGTGAATGCAGGGCTGTTTCTAGCTTCCTTTTTAGCGGATTTACAAGTGGATGAACACGCGAAAACTTATTTTACCTTCATTCGCGATTATCTGTTTGAAGATTCGCGTGGCAATAAACTAGGTATAGCATACCATGATGAAATCACTGGTGATTTAACGATCAATGCCGGTAAATTTATTTATTCAAAAGGTAAAGACAGCAGCATTGGTTTTACCATGCGTTATCCTGTTACATTTGATTGGGAAAAAGGAAAAGAGACATTAACAGCGAAACTATTGAAGTTTCAATGGCGTGTTGAATCTTTTTCAAATTCTATGCCGCATCATGTAGACCAAGATAGTTTCTTAGTTCAAACATTACAAAAAGTATACGAAGAAGAGACAGGAGAAAAAGCGGCGCTGCTATCCATCGGCGGCGGCACATATGCTCGTTCGCTGAAGGCAGGGGTAGCATTTGGGCCGTTGTTCCCGGGGAGCGAAGATATTGCGCATCAAAAAGATGAGTATATTGAAATTGAAGATATGTTAAAGGCAGCGGCCATCTATGCGCATGCGATTTATGAATTAGCAAGATAAGGAGAATAAACAAAGATGGGGAATTTAATTTTTAATGGCGAGTTAATAACTCGTTCTGCTGTAAAAATTGATGTGGAGGACCGCGGTTATCAATTTGGAGATGGCGTGTATGAAGTAATTCGTGTTTATAATGGTCGATTATTCGCAAGTGAGATGCATTTAAAGCGCTTGTTTGAGAGTGCTAAGTTTATTCGTATAAAAGTGCCGTTTACACTAGATGAGTTAAAGGCAAAATTAGAGGCATTGATTGTGAAAGACGGGCTGACATTTGGGATTGTGTATATGCAATTAACGAGAGGGGCGTCACCGCGAAATCATGCTTTTCCAACTGAAGAGGTGGAGCCTGTTTTTGTCGCTTATACGAAGGAAATACCATACGCTGGAGAAGTGAAGCCTGGTGTGAAAGCTTTACTAACAGATGACGTGCGTTGGTTACGCTGCAATATTAAAAGCTTGAATTTACTCGGTAATATTTTGGCTAAGCAAGAAGCTGTGGAAGCAGGGTGTGCGGAGGCAGTACTGCATCGCGATGGAATAGTAACAGAAGGAAGTTCATCCAATGTTTCTATTATTGTTGATGGTACGCTGAAAACACATCCAGCGAACAATTTGATTTTGAATGGAATTACTCGTCAAGTGATGCTGCAGCTTTGTCAGGCAAATGGAATCCCAGTTGTAGAAGAGGCGTTTTCTATAGCCGATGTGCTGGCAGCAGATGAAGTTCTGTACACAAGTACGGGTGTGGAAGTGACTCCGATTGTCAGCATTGACGGGAAGATGATCAACGATGGACAAACAGGTCCAATTACGAGACAATTGCAAGTCTATTTCCGGGAAGAAATTGAAAGACAATGTGGTATGCTTAAAGCGTAATGGAATGAAACTCTTGTCCAAATGTGGCAGGAGTTTTTTTGTTCTGGGTATAAAGGGAAAAGCACATATGTAGTACAAAAGTTTAATCAACATCGCCTTTTTTGTTTTAAATCGAGGTGGTCGATTTCTAAATAAATATTTCTTTAGTTAGCAACCCTATAAATAAGATAGATAAAGTAAAAACTAGTATGGAACTTTGTACGAGAACATTATATCAGTTCTAATTTCGTTACATGAAACATCTATAAAAGATTTGATGGTATGTTAAAATATAAAAGATTTTAGAAGGGATGCGTTTAGCATGGCGAATACTCACTTTTTCTTTGCCTTAACGTTGCCGGATGAACTAAAAAAAGAGCTATATGATCGAATAGAACAACTTAAAATGGCATTTCCATTTAAGAAATGGCTCCATCCTGCCGATTATCATATTACGATGGCTTTTTTGGGACATGCTTCAGAATCGATGCGAAACGAAGCAGCAGCCCATGTGAAACGAACGTTAGAAAAGGAAGCAGCTTTTCCGTTAATTCTGGATGAGATAGGAACGTTTGGGAGAGACGATTATCCGCGTATTTTATGGGCAGGCGTAGAGTTTGAACAAAGGTTGTTTGATGTTCAAAAAAAGGTGTATCAAGCCTGTCTAGAAACGGGCTTTTCTCTTGATCCTAAACCGTTTAAGCCGCATATTACATTGGCGCGAAAATATAATGGGGAGGAAGCTTTTTCACTCCAGCAAGCTTCGTCTTTAACAGGATTAGAGTCAAAGAGCTTTTTAGCTTCAGCGATTACACTGTATCAAACACATATCGGAGCATCGCCATCGTATGAACCGATTTGTTCCATACAATTACAATAAGACTGGTGGTAATGTAGATGGCACAGCTCATAAAATTGCAAGATTATGTATCGCGCTATGAGCAGGATATTTATCGATATCCGTCACAGTTTATCAAATTAAAAAAACAACAATGGGATAAGTTAAAAGCCGCGTATCAAGACGGGGAATTAGAGCAATTATTCAGCTCGTCCTATGAAGCGGACTTGATTGAAAATGCATACGAAGAGGAGAAAAAAGGCATTTTCAAAAGGGTAAAAGGAATGTTCCGCCGAAATAAGGAGGAAGAAGTCAAAGTAGAAACTGAGGTTCCAAAAAGAGAAGATAATATTTTCTCCTTACATATTCCTGCTGATATAGGGAGTTTAGCGGACTTAAAGCAAACCTTTTTGAATCAATTGCTTCGCTTTCAGATGAAGTGGGGCAGCTCAACGATTCATGAAAAATCATTTGTCGATTCTTCCTTCTTTTTAGATGAGAAACTGCGCTTCTTTTTACAAAGATTCCCTGATACATTTCTTGTCATGTACAAGCCGGTATTTCGATTGAAGAATGCTCCTGTCGAGGTGGACATCATTGTTATTTCGCCGACCGATGCTTGGTGTATTACGTTTTTAGAAGCGGAAGAAGATGCTGCGTTTGCTGGCTCTAGTGAAAAGTTCTGGTTACGCAGGCACCATAAGTATCCAAATAAAAAAGTGCTAAATCCAATGATTTCAGCTAATCGAATGGAGAACATTGTATCGCAGCTTTTTCAGCTATATGAAGTGACATTACCGATTAAGAAGGTCGTTCTCTCACGTAATGGCTACATTGATTATCCGCTTGCTCCGTATGGTACAGAGATTATTGATAAGCGGAGTTTTCCAGATTGGTTTGAAAAAATTCGTAAAGGATCTGCTCCTTTGAAGCATCAGCAATTAAAAGGTGCACAGGCGTTATTGGAGTATTGTCAAACAACATCAGCAAAAAGAATGGAATGGCAAGTAGAGGATAGCGAGCAGATTGAGGATAATCAAACTTCGTAAGTTATGATGGTAATTTAATGAATCAGCATGTTTTCTAAGGGGAATCTGTGTATACTACTTGACGAGGAAACAAGGTTTCAACTAAAATTTATTTTATGGCTATTGTAAAATTGCTCAATAGCTATTTTTTATTGGTGATTAATGCATATATTATGTATGTTTATATACGTAGAAATAATGAATACAGATGTTTAGCTCTAGCGCCCAGTCTTGTGTGGCTGAACGGCACTTATGCTTGTCTATTAAGCGAGGAAATTGAAGGTGAACCAGTTGGAACATTTATTAGGTCAGGAGTGGGAAATCTCTCCTGCTGGAGGAGCTACAGGAGAAGCGTTCATTGCTGTTAAAGATGATCAAAAACTTTTCCTGAAACGTAATTCATCGCCATTTCTTGCTGTGTTATCAGCTGAGGGGATTGTTCCCAAGTTAATGTGGACAAGACGCCTTGAGAATGGAGATGTGATTACGGCTCAGCAGTGGCTTCCAGGCAGAGAATTGTCTCAACGGGAAATGAATGATAATCGTGTAGCGGAGATGCTGCAAAAGATTCATCAGTCAGCCCCGTTACTAAGCATGCTAAAGCGGCTTGGAAAATCTCCTTTAAGACCTGAGAGTATACTTACACAAATTACTACAGAACTGACTACAGAATTAGCGCAAATGTCAATTATTGAGGAAGGCATTCTTTTTCTGAAAAACCATCTTTTATTGATTGAATGTGATGAATGGGTTGTTTGTCATTGTGATGTCAATCATAACAATTGGTTAATTACAGAAAGTGATGAATTATTCTTAATTGATTGGGATGAAGCTGTTATTGCTGATCCAGCGATTGATCTAGGTATGCTTTTGTATTCTTATGTGCCGCGTTCACAATGGGGGCAGTGGCTAGAGCGTTATGGAAAAACGTTAGATGCATGTTTGGAAATGAGAATGAAATGGCATACCACTTCACAAGCGCTATTGTCGATTAAATGGCATGATACGAAAAGTAGAATAGAAGAAAGAGATCAGCTGATTAAAAAACTCGCTAATATTTTAGCGAGTTAAACTAACTGAATTGATGAATATCATCAACCCACTGAGTTAAACTGTCTTGATGTGAGGTAATATGTTCTTCTAAATTGTTTGTATTTATTCCATTTTGACTGTAGGTATAAATATCAGTCAATATGGTTTTGACATGACTATCGATGTGTTGATTGCCGAGCAAAGCTGCGGCAAGTCTTTTGACTTGTTCACATTCAGAAACGGACCCGCAGCAATCAGTTTTGTGGTTACTGAGAATATCTGTTAGTAATGAAAGTTGATGTTCGTGAGATAATGGCATATATTCACCTTCGTTTCTTAGGGTAGGAGCTTAGTTTAAATAAATTCAAAATGAATCATGTGTTTTATAGGGCCTTTCTCTCTTATAGTACGTGTTCTCGAATGTTTTATACGAGCAAAAAGGATAGGAGCTGCCCGCTTGTACGAATAATTGTTGAGTTATATTATGTTATGAATGAAATTTATGAATTATAGGGGTGTCATCATGCGTGTAAGACATAAACCATGGGCTGAAGAGCGTTTAAAAGATTTTCCGCAATATGTGATTCAGCAGCCGGAAAGCCATAAAGGAAAATGGCAAGAAGTATTTGGAAATAACAATCCAATTTATATTGAAGTAGGAACAGGAAAAGGTCGTTTTATGACAGAAATGGCAAAAGCTCATCCTAATGTCAATTTCATTGGAATTGAAGTCTTTACAAGTGTCATTGTCACAGCATTGGATTTATTAATTGAAAATGAATTACCGAACTTAAAGTTGATGAATATAGATGCTGTAAATTTACGGGATTACTTCGACAAAGGAGAAGTCAATCGTGTTTACTTAAACTTTTCCGATCCATGGCCGAAAAAACGCCATGCAAAGCGCCGTTTAACATATAAAACCTTCCTTAGTATTTATGAGGATATTTTGCCAAATCAAGGTGAGATTCATTTCAAAACGGATAATCAAGGATTGTTTGAGTCTTCGTTAATGAGTATATCAGAATATGGTATGCTGCTTACATTTATTAGCCTAGATTTGCATAACAGTGATTTTGAAGGAAATATTATGACGGAATATGAAGAGAAATTCTCAAGCAAAGGCGATCGAATTTATCGATTAGAAGCAAGATTTCAATAATCTATTAAAAGGCATCTATTAAGATGTCTTTTTTTGTGGAAAATTGTTATTTTTTTGAAATATTAATGTTAAACTGTTGATAAGGAGGGGTATAATGGAAACTTTACAAATTGGCGAAATTACTTTGACTTGGTTAAATGGCGGGGTTACGAATTTAGATGGCGGTGCAATGTTTGGCGTGGTACCTAAACCATTATGGATTAGAAAATATCCATCAAATGAAAACAATCAAATTGAACTGAGAACAGATCCAATTCTTGTGCAAGCAAATGGCTTAAAGATGCTGATTGATGCTGGAATTGGCAGTGAAAAATTCACGGATAAACAAAAGCGTAATTATGGTATAACCGAAGAATCTAAGGTCGTTGAAGATTTGGCCGAGCTTGGCATTGCTCCAAGTGAAATCGATTATATTTTAATGACACATTTACATTTTGATCATGTATGTGGTTTAACGAAGCTTGTGAATGACCAGCCAGTATCTGTATTTGAGAAGGCTCAAATTATTACCTCACAAATTGAATGGGATGAAATGAGAAACCCGAATATTCGTTCTAAAAGTACATATTGGCGTGAAAACTGGGAAGCGATTGCTACTCAAGTTCGCCCATTTAATACAGAACAGGAGATTACAGAAGGTGTAAAAATGATTCATACGGGCGGCCATAGCGATGGGCATTCGATTATTGTCATTGAAAATGGAGGAGAACAGCTTATTCATATGGCGGATATTATGCCTACACATGCCCATTCTAATGTGCTTTGGGTTATGGCATATGACGACTATCCAATGACATCGATTGCAGCTAAAGAAAAATGGATGCAATATGGTTTAGCGAATAACGTATGGTATAGCTTCTATCATGATGCGTATTATCGTGCGCTAAAGTGGGATCAAACGGGAAAAGAGATTGTTGCTGAAGTAAAACGGATACGAGAGTAAATGAAGTAAAACTTCCATAAGTGTGGAGAAAGAACAAGCTGTGCATATAGTGCATGGCTTGTTTAGTGTTTGTGCGTTAATCTCGAATTGCGCACGAAAAGTAGTGTAGTACATAAATATTGAAAAGACTGATTTAATATCAGCCTTTCAAACAAAATTAATCGGCAGCTCGTACATTCAATTCCAATAATGTTCCGGTTTTAGCATCGGCCACAAATTCGAATTGCTCACGTTTGTCATCGATGTTCCGTGTAATTCCACCGTTATATACTTCATATTCCACGTCGTTTTTTACATACGTTTCAGGCTTCATCACAATCCATGAGCCGTAAATTTGACCGCTTTTCTTCAATTTTTCTTTAACATCCGCTAGTACTTTTTCTGGAGAAGCATGTCCAGATGGACCAAGTAATTCTTTTGTGATGATTCCAGCAGCGAATCCAGCGGCAGCACCTAATAAAAAGCTTTTCCAATTCATTGTGTCTCCTCCAATGTCCTTTTTATTTCTTACTTTCTAGTATACAGAAGAATGGAAAGGTTGCCTAATAATTTGAAATTTTCTCCAAGTGAGTCTGATGGTAACTTCCTAAAAATTTCTGTAGAATATAGAGTAGGAAAGAAAATCGTAAGTTAAGGGGAAATCAAAATGAATGATGAAACTTTATCTCTATTTAAAACGTTGACAGAATTGCCTGGTACTTCAGGGAATGAGCATGCTGTTCGTGCTTTTATGCGTAGTGAGCTTGAAAAATATGCAGATGAAATTGTTCAAGATCGTCTTGGAAGTATTTTCGGCTTGAAAAAAGGAACTGCAGATGGTCCGACTGTTCTTGTAGCAGGCCATATGGACGAAGTTGGCTTTATGGTTACGTCTATTACGGATAATGGTATGATTCGTTTTCAGACATTAGGCGGTTGGTGGAGCCAAGTGCTGATGGCGCAACGCGTTCAAATTATTACGGATAACGGACCGGTAATTGGAGTCATTGGTTCGGTTCCCCCACATTTGTTAGATGAGAAGCTTCGTGCTAAACCAATGGATATTAAAAATATGTTAATTGATATTGGCGCGGATGATAAAGAAGATGCTAAACAAATTGGCATTAAACCCGGACAACAAATTGTCCCAATCTGCCCATTTACTCCGCTTGCTAATAAGAAGAAAATTCTTGCTAAAGCGTGGGATAATCGCTATGGCTGCGGATTAGCTATTGAATTGTTAAAAGATTTACAAGGGGAAACATTACCGAATACTCTTTATTCAGGGGCTACGGTTCAAGAGGAAGTTGGCTTACGAGGAGCGCAAACAGCAGCCTCACTTATTAAGCCTGACATATTCTTTGCATTAGATGCTAGTCCAGCCAATGATGCTTCAGGAAATAAAAAAGAATTTGGTCAACTGGGCAAAGGTGCATTATTGCGCATTTTTGACCGAACGATGGTTACACATCGAGGAATGAGAGAATTTATTTTGGATACAGCGGAAACGCATAATATTCCATATCAATACTATGTATCTCAAGGTGGAACAGATGCTGGTAAAGTACATATTGCCAATGAAGGTATTCCAAGTTCGGTAATCGGCATCTGTGCCCGCTATATCCATACGCATGCTTCGATTATGCATGTAGATGACTATGCAGCCGCACGCGAATTAATTGGAAAATTAGTACGTGCATGTGATAAAACAACATTTGAAACAATTAAGAATAACGGATAAGAAAAGATGGTGTGTCAACATGAGAGTAGCTGTAGGTAGTAAGAATCCAGCGAAAGTCGAAGCTGTGATGAAGGTGTTTTCGGAAGAAGAGGTGCTTTCTTTATCAGTAGAAAGCGGTGTGTCTGCTCAACCATTTTCAGATGAAGAAACCATTGAAGGTGCCGTCAATCGCGCGAAAAATTGTTTGCAGCATAGCGATGCAGAGATTGGCATTGGTCTTGAAGGGGGAGTCGTGCAAACGAAGCAGGGCTTATTCCTTTGTAATTGGGGAGCAATGACAACTAGAGACGGTAGAGTTTGGGTTGCAGGTGGAGCGCGTATCGTTTTACCTGATGTTGTAGCGAAACGGTTAGAACAGGGTGAAGAGCTTGGTCCTGTGATGGATGATTTTACTCAAAAAGCGAATATTCGTAAAAAAGAAGGGGCCATTGGTGTGTTTACAAATGAGCGGATGACGCGAGTGAAAATGTTTGAACATATCATGAGCATGCTGCTTGGACAATATGAATATCATGAGAGACTGTATATCAATGGTTGAAGCGTGCACAGTTTGATATAATCATACTTATGACATTATGAAAGTGGAGGATGACAACATGCAACAATTACAATCAGAAGAACAATATGAGACATTAAAAAATGAAGGGAAACATATTTTTCTTTTTTCAGCAGATTGGTGCGGAGACTGCCGTGTAATCGAACCAATCCTACCTGAAATTGAAGCGAAGTTTCCTGAGTTTACGTTCATTCATGTAGATCGCGATCAATTCATTGATGTGTGCGCTGCAAACGATGTGTTTGGTATTCCAAGTTTTATCGCTTATGAAAATGGAAAAGAATTAGGACGCTTTGTAAGCAAGGACCGTAAAACACAACAAGAAATTGAGGATTTCATTCAAGGTTTATAATGTGAAACTTCCATCAATGGAGGGGCCCTTTCTCAACTAGGGGGGCCCTTCTCATTTTTTCTGCAAAGGAGGACTTAAGCATGAAAATGAACAGCAAGAAATTAACGAACTTATTAAAGGAACGATTAGCAGATGAAAGTCGCACGTTTCAATTTAATAGTCAACAGGATACATTACGAATTGAGAATGTGAAAACAGGTAAAGGAATCACCATTGAATTACCAAGAGTAATTGCGAATTACGAGTTGGTACAAGAGCAGGCTGTTGAAGAAGTCGCTTATTATGTAGAGGAAGCGTTGCAAGTTATGGGGGAAGAACATCGAATGGCTGGACAGGAAAAATCGATATTTCCTGTTATTCGTTCGACATCTTTCCCGACCGAAGCAGAAGAAGGAAATTCTTTTCTATTCGATGAGCACACAGCGGAGACACGCGTTTTCTATGCACTTGATTTAGGCAATACGTATCGTCTAATCGATGAACGCATGTTAGATCGTGAACAGTGGCAAGCCGAGCGAATTCGTGAAGTCGCCCGTTTTAACGTACGTTCACTTTCAACAGAGGTTAAAACTGATACGGTTGCGGGTAATACGTTTTATTTCTTAAATACAAATGATGGGTACGACGCAAGTCGCATTGTGAATGACGCTTGGCTTCGTGAGATGAAGGAAAACATTCAAGGAACGATGGCACTGGCTATTCCTCATCAAGATGTCATTATTATTGCGGATGTGCAAAATGAAACAGGTTACGATGTTTTGGCCCAAATGGCGATGAGCTTCTTTGCAAGCGGACATGTACCAATTACGGCTCTTTCATTTTTATATGAAGAAGGCGAATTAGAGCCAATCTTCATCTTAGGAAAAAATAAAAAACGTGAATAATACTGAAGAAACAAGACTGCTTATTGACGAAAGCAGTCTTGTTTCTTTATTCAATGAAAGTTTCACTTTATGCAGCTTTGTTTAAAAGAGGTTCAAAGTGTTTGGCTAACGTATACTTTTGAATGCCTCTTGTTCTTTTGATGGACTGTTCGGCATAGATTCTAGCTTGTTCTAAATTTCCTTCTTTGTGAAGAATGTCTGCCTCTACAGCATTTTGCATCCATGTCTTTTTTACGTTTTGAATGAGCAGGCGGCTTTTTTCTAGGTCATTTTCCTCTAAAGCAATTTGTATCTCATAATATAGTTTGAGCTCGGGTGGTTTTACATCGCTTAAAACCGTTTTAGCCGTTTTTATATCTTTTCTGTACAGTGCATATAGCACTTTGAATTGTGCTAATTTTGTGGGATGGGTATATTTTAGGATAATCTTGTTGTATGCTTCTTTTGCTTCCGTATCTAGGTGGTTCGCCAATGCATAGGTCAATTGATAGATAGGCTGTTTCTTATTACGAATGAGAAATTTTTCAATTCGATCGATATTATTAGCAAAAAGGGATGGATAGAGCTTGATTATTCCAATTAAAAATACGAACGGAATAAAGATGATGACGAAGTAATGAAGCTGAATTTGAAAAAAGCCGAATGATAAGCCTGCTACAATAGCAATAGTGAAAATTACGTAATTTTCCCTTATGGTAAAAACCTCCTTAGCTGTATAATAATACTTGTTTATATCGTATTATAGATTAGGACTACTATAATAGAAATAGTTTCATGGAGATTCTTATGAAAAAATATATACAATTTCCTAATCTACACAATTTTACTCGATATTTTATAAATTACTGGTAGAATTAACTTCATAATAAGCTAGAAAGAGTGATAGATTTTGAAATGGTTCAAAAAAATGAAAAATTGGTTTTTAGTAGAAGAGACTGTCGAGATAGAAGAAATTGTCATAGATGAAGAGCCAGATTTTGATGAAGTGAAGAACCGAGAGGCGGCTAAGCTTCAAAGAGAACATATACAAGAGAAACAAACTTTAAAGCGTAAAAGTACATCGATGAATGACCCGGATACGAAAGTTTTGTATCAATATCCGAAAGGACAATTTAAATTTCCATTGATTCCGGATGAAGAGCCATTACCGAAAAGAAAGATACGTAATAATCGCGTAAAGGACGAGGCGCGAATGCCACAGAAAGTCCCTGTCCAAGAAAAACCTAACCAAAAGTTTCCTGATAAAGCGACAAGGCCAGTTCATCATGAATCAGAATTAAAAGCCGTTACACCGAAGAAACCATTTCGCCCGACAGAAATCCCTTCTCCAATTTATGGGTTTCATCGGCCACAGAAGCAAGCAAGGCAGAAAGAGGAAGTTGTAGAATTCGAATTAGAAACGACACCTGATTCTGCTTATCAATTAGAGAGAGAGTTGGAAATTCCAGTATTGTATCGAAAGAGCAACACAGCAGAAGCGATAAAACCGCCAGTGATAGAAAAAGAGACGCGGGAGATTGTACAACCCGCTGTTGTCGTAGAGGAGAGAGTAGAGTCAGCATCTTCTAATCAACTAAAGAAGGAGTCGGAAATTCCCGTTGTTTATCGAAAGCGTAATGTAGAAGAATCGATAGAACCACCAGTGATGGAAAAAGAGGCGCCTGAGGTGATACAATCCGCTGTTGTTAAAGAGGAGAGAGTGGAGCCCGCATCTTCTAATCACCTAGAGAAGGAGTCAGAAATTCCCGCTGTTTATCGAAAGAGCAAAGCAGCAGAATCGATAGAACCGCGAGTAGTGGTGGAAGAAGAGGAGCGGGAGGTAGTACAGCCCGTTGTTGCAGAGGAGAGAGTAGAGCCCGCATCTTCTGACCACCTAGAGAAGGAGTCAGAAATTCCCGCTGTTTATCGAAAGCGTAATGTAGAAGAATCGATAGAACCGCCGGTGATGGAGGAAGAGGCGCCCGCGCCTGTACAACCCGCTGTTGTTGCAGAGGAGAAAGTTGAGCCGGCAGCTGCAGATACGAGGGTAGAGGAAACAAAGAAGGAACAACCGCGAAAAAAACATATTCCATTTAATGTTGTTATGCTAAAGCAAGATCAAAAGCGCATGAACTTTCCAAGTTATCAAGGAACAGGTAAAAAGGTTGTGCCAGTTACAAGAAGTGTTGTCCCGAAAACAGCTTCCCCAACGCCAAATATTGAAGAAAAGCCAAAGATGGAAGCAACAGAGGTGGCGAGTGCAGAAGAAGAGGCACCGATTATCCAACTAGCGCCGGATACCGTCGTTGAAGTAGCACCTATTGTGGAAAATATTGTTGAAACAGAACCTGTTGAACAAGCAGATACTTCTATCGGAACAGATTCACCTGAAGAAATGGAAGAGAATCCGTACTATATGTTTCCTGATATCGAATTGCTCACACCTTCAACAATGACGGAGAATGATGACGAATGGTTAGAAGAGCAAATGATTTTATTAAACGAAACATTGAAAAACTTCAATGTTCGTGCGAAAGTTGTCAATGTGACGCAAGGTCCAGCGGTTACACAGTTTGAGGTGTATCCAGAGCCTGGTGTGAAGGTGAGTAAAGTAACGAACTTAATGGATGATATTAAATTAAGTTTGGCTGCGCAAGATATGCGAATGGAGGCACCTATTCCAGGTAAGCATACAATCGGGATTGAAATTCCAAATCGAAAAAGTAAGCCGGTTTTTTTACGCGAAGTATTAGAAAGTGATGTATTCCAAAATCACCCGTCTCCATTGGCCGTTGTGATGGGGCTTGATATTGCTGGTCAACCGATTGTAACCGATTTGCGTAAAATGCCGCACGGTTTAATTGCAGGGCAAACGGGATCAGGAAAAAGTGTATGCATCAATACGATGCTCGTTAGTCTTTTATATAAAGCGACACCTCAGGAGTTAAAATTAATGTTGATTGACCCTAAGATGGTTGAGCTTGCTCCTTATAATCGAATTCCTCATTTAGTTAGTCCTGTTATTACGGATGTTAAAGCGGCAACAGCGGCTTTAAAATGGGCGGTTGAGGAGATGGAGCGCCGCTATGAATTATTTGTACATGCAGGTGTTCGAGATATTACGAAGTTTAATGAACAAGCTGAACTTGCCCGCCAATATTCGAACAAGCTGCCATATATCGTCATTATTATCGATGAATTAGCTGACCTCATGATGATGTCTCCGGCAGATGTGGAGGAAGCAATTTGTCGAATTGCTCAAAAAGCGCGTGCTTGCGGTATTCATTTAATTGTCGCTACACAGCGCCCATCAGTGGATGTCATTACTGGATTAATTAAGGCCAATATTCCAACTAGGGTTGCCTTTTCTGTATCTTCACAAGTAGACTCGCGCACGATTATTGATAGTGGCGGTGCAGAAAAACTGCTTGGTCGCGGCGATATGTTATTTGCTGAAAATGGATCATCGAAAACAGTGCGCTTGCAAGGTACATTCGTCAGTGATGATGAAATTGATCAAGTTGTGAACCATGTTAAAAATGAACAACAACCGAACTATTTATTTGAGCAGGAAGATTTATTAAGTCGGGCTCAAGTGACAGAAGACACAGATGAATTATTTTTAGAAGCATGCGAGTTTGTTGTAAGCCAACATGCTGCTTCAGCCTCAAGCATTCAACGACGTTTTCGTGTAGGATATAACAGAGCTGCAAGGTTGGTAGAGATGATGGAGCAGCAAGGAATTATTTCTGAATCAAGAGGAAGTAAGCCTCGCGAAGTATTGATTTCTGAGGAAGAATTAGAGTTTTTGCTTGATGAGAATTCAACGAATCATTGAACCTATATGACTTTAATTGTATATAATAAGAAATCGAATAAGGGATAATTATCAAGAAAAGCCAAAGTCATGTTGAAATACCATCTGGCTGACATGGTTGAATGAAGAAAAAAGTGATATAATGTTGATTTGTTGATTAATAAATATTGAAGAAATGATAAATTGTGCAGAAAACAAATAAACGAATGACGTCATATACTGTCATACAGATAGACGATTGGTGGAGGTTCTTCATATGACTGTTTACCATTTTGTGGGAATTAAAGGATCGGGGATGAGTGCGTTAGCACAAGTACTTTATGACTTAAAATTGGAAGTACAAGGTTCCGACTATGAAAAACAATTTTTTACACAAATAGCTTTAGAAAAAGCAGGAATTACAATTCTTCCGTTTAGTGAAGAAAATATTAAGCCAGGCATGACAGTTATTGCGGGGAATGCATTTCCGGATACTCATCCGGAAATTACGCGGGCTACAGAATTAGGATTACCGATTGTTCGTTACCATCGTTTCCTTGGTGACTTTTTGAAAAACTTTACAAGTGTAGCGGTTACTGGCGCGCATGGGAAAACATCGACAACAGGGTTACTTGCTCATGTAATGGGTGGAGTGAAGCCCACTTCCTATTTAATTGGTGATGGGACAGGAAACGGAGTCGAGCAATCGGAGTATTTCGTATTTGAGGCGTGTGAATATCGTCGTCACTTTCTTTCGTATTATCCAGACTATGCCATTATGACGAATATTGATTTTGATCATCCTGATTATTATGCAAACATTGAAGATGTTTTTGATGCATTCCAAACAATGGCTTTACAAGTGAACAAAGGTATTATTGCATGCGGAGATGATGAACAATTACAAAGCATCCAAGCGAAAGTACCTGTCATTCTATATGGTTTTGCTGAAGAAAATGACTTTCAAGCAAAAAATATTTCTGTTACAGAAGAAGGTACAACGTTTGATGTGTATGTCCGTAATACTTTTTATGAAACATTTACGATTCCGACATTCGGAAAACATAGTGTATTAAACGCTTTAGGTGTGATTGCCCTTTGTAAATACGAGCGTTTAGATACAGAGATAGTAAAAGCTCGCTTGAAAACATTTGGTGGGGTAAAGCGTCGATTTACGGAAAAAGAAATCGGTAGTCAAATTTTAATTGATGATTATGCACATCATCCAACAGAGATTACGGCGACTATTGATTCAGCACGTCAAAAATATCCAAACCGTGAAATTGTGGCTGTTTTCCAACCACATACGTTTACAAGAACACAAACGTTTATTACTCAATTTGCAGATAGTTTAAATTTAGCTGATAAAGTGTACTTATGTGATATATTTGGATCCGCTCGTGAAAACCAAGGAAAACTTTCTATTGAAGATCTTCAAGAGAAAATTCCAGGTGCTAAGTTGCTTGAAGAAGATGAAACGTCTGTTTTACAACAACATGAAAATAGCGTAATTCTTTTTATGGGTGCTGGAGATATTCAAAAGTTCCAGGTGGCCTATGAGCAGTTATTACAAGTGAAGTAATAGAAAATGCCTCTAAATTTATACTTTAGAGGCATTTTTTAATAGGTCCAGCTAAACAATGTTGCTAATCAAACGTGAGATTACGGTGTTATATGAAATGAGCTAAAAATCTGCTATATCATAAGGAATATGTATAATATCGCGGATTATTGTCTAGTTAAGTCGAGTATCTTTTTCTTTATAATATTTTTTAACGTATTTTGGGAAATGTAAAAGGAATTTTGGATTAGTTGTAGAATGTATAGATTTACCTTATTTAAAATGTCATATAAACGGTTAGAAAAGTTTCCTGTGATTGATATAATAGAGTATATTGAATAGATAGAGTTAAAATAATGATGGATAGAGTAATATGTCTCGATAGGCGTATTGGATATTTTGGAGGTGTCTTATGGAGATTATTTTGTATGTAAGTGCGGCAATTATTGCGATTGCTTTTCTCGTGCTTGTTATATATGTAGCGAAGACATTAACATCGCTGCAAATCACGTTAAACAGCGTTGCACATACATTAACTGGATTAGAGAGTCAACTGAAGGGAATTACGACGGAAACAACAGAATTATTACATAAAACCAATGCTTTAGCAGAGGATTTAAAGCAGAAATCAGAAAACTTAAACACAGCTGTTGTTGCTGTGAAAGAAGTTGGCACGTCAATCCAAAGCTTCAATACTTCTATTCAGAAGGTTTCGAATAAAGTGATAACCGAGATCGACAACAATCAAGAAAAAATTTCACAAATCGTGCAGTGGGGGAATATTGCCTTAGAGATGCGCGATAAGTGGAAGGCAAGAAAGCAACAACCAGAATCGTCGAATGAACAAGAAGGAAAAGAAGCATCCAAAAAAAGAAGGTTTTTACGAGCAAGATCATAATTTTTTAAAATTGAAAGGAGAATGGCTATGACTCAGAAAGAAGTTCAAAAAACGTATGAGGAAGATCGCAACTCCATCAATTCAAAAGATTTTATTATCGGTGCTTTAATAGGTGGTATGCTTGGTGCAGCAACAGCTCTATTTGTTGCTCCTAAGGCAGGCAGAGACTTAAGAAACGATATTACTGAGCAAGCTAGGGTAATATCAGAAAAAACCGGAAAACTCCGTCAAGATCTTACAGAAACCGCTAAAGAAAAGAAAAACAATGTAACTGAACTTGTCACAAGCAAATCATCAGCCATAGTTGGCAAAGTGAGAAGCCTAAGGGCAGAAAAGGCAGTAGAAGAGCTTGAAGTTGAAGCAGGGGAAAGCGAACCCGCAGCAACGAGTGAGGCGGATATTGCAAGTACACTTGAAGAAGAGGTACAAATAAAACTTGATGAGGCACAGCACGCCTTTGATGAAACGGAAAAAGAACTTCAATCTTAAAAGTTGAATCATTTGTCAGATAGTGCGGTGAAGTGGTACGATAACTTCACCGCTTTATTATGAAAGATGAAGAAATGAAAGGGGTTCATTCACCAATGACATTAACGAAAATTGAAACAGAAGAGCAATTTAATGAGTTACTTCAAAATGACACGGTATTATTTTTTAAACATAGTTTAACGTGTCCAGTAAGTGCAGAGGCATTTGAAGAATATCAAACCTTTATTGCTGAACACTCACAATTAGCGACAGCCTACTTAGCTGTACAGGAAGCACGCCCGCTTTCTAACTATATTGCTGAAACATTCGATATCAAGCACCAATCTCCACAAGCGATTTTCTTTAAGCAAGGAAAACCAACGTGGAATGATTCTCATTGGAGAATTAAAAATGAGTCTTTAACAGAAAATTTACCGAAGTAAGTCATAAAAAAGGTTGATTCAAGCGCTTTTGAATCAACCTTTTTGCGTTTTGCTATTATAGGAAGTTTTGACTTTTAGCTTCATGAAACGAGGGAGAAGACGAGTGTTCTTCAAGCATCATTGATTTAGCAGCTTTAGTGAATAGCAGCTAAATCAATGAGTGTGTAGTTGTCAGTTTTTATACTCATTGACTAATCCCTGTCTGAACTATTTTTACATCTGCTTTTACGTTTATTTTCATAGTAGGGTAAATTTGTTTAAAATCTTCATTAGACATTTCTTTATTGAAAGCGAGTACTTTTTGCTTTAACTGAAGAGGGTCTATATTTTTTTTCTGAAAGTCATTGATTAAATAATTAGCTTGCTTAATTAATTTCTTTTCCAGTGATTTTTCGACCTTGGAAATAACCCCCTCATCTGTTAAAATTCGACCATCCATGTATTCTTTTAAGTTTCCTTTGAGTTTAATGTTCCTCTATAATTAATGAAATCATTTGAATGGGAAAGAGATTCGAATAACTCTTCTAAATTAGCGACCTTTGGAGAAACTTTCGCTTCAATGGGGGTCTGTTTATTTCTTGATTTTTTAAAAATGAGAATCACCTCTTTTGCCTTATCATTGGTACTAATATGAGCAAGAACTAGCATAATATACATGTCTCTGTTCGGTATTATTTTAAAGCGAGAAGTGAAGATGGTGATGAGAAATGCTAGCGAAATGGGGTTTTTGAGCCACATACCTATTTTGGGAAAAGAGGGCACTGTTAGTGATTGTAGACAAAAAAAACCGGGCGCTCTTTACCCGGTTTTCTTAAAAGATAAGAAGATATAAAAGTTTTGATATGTTTTGGTGCCCAGCTTCAATGCTTAGCTCGCTGTGAAAAAGAGGATTGCTTTCGAAAGGCAAAGAGCTGCTTCTGTGTTAATCTCTATTTTCATTGTCAACTAACCAAGGCATCTCCGCTTTTCTTATTGTCTAGCTCCACCGGCTAGATCACGGTGAAAAAGATAAGAGTCACCAAAAGGCAAAGAGCGCCTTTTTGGGCCTCTTTCTGTTTTCTACTTGATCTGAACGAGCCGGTTCCGCTTTTCTTATTGAATCATTGTTGGCCAAAGAATTTTTAATTGGTCTCCAGGTGCTAATGTTTCATGGAAGGTTGCTTCTTGATTATTCTTAATTAAAATAAACCGACTGGAAGCATGTTGCGGCATATCGATATTTACATGTCGGAACAAATCTTGAAAGATAAACGGTTCCAGTTTATACGGCACATAGCTTAGGCTTTCTCCAACTTGAATCGTGTCGGATAGCGATAATCGGGTTTCCCCGCGGCAGAATTCGGCTAAAGCTTTGGTTAAGATTACCTTATTTCCGTTAAACGTGATTGGAATAGAGTATGTGAGTTGAATATTTAGAGCTTCGGCTAGTTCCGCTAGCGTTAATGACTTTGGGGGCAAGACCTGAATAATATCGCCGTCCTCAAAACTAGCTCTTTCTTTTACTTCTATGTTATTTTTATAAATGTACCCTTTAATGCTAGGCGCTTTATGTATTTTTTCGTTTAATTCAATTTGAAACGGCTGAATTAAGCGCAGTAATTCATGTAATTGCAGTACTTGTAATAGTTCTTCAATTGTTTCCGGAATGGAGCACGTAATAACATCATGATCTTTGATGAATTCTGTCCTCGTCACAATCGATCCATTTCTTGTAATGGTCGCTTCTATTATATAGGTCACACCGTTTATCGTTACTTTTTTACTTGGCATATGATCAATTAGGTCATGAATACATAATATAGCCGTATGGCCATCTTCTCCTTTTGTCACTTCGATGATATCTTCGTTTTTGACTGCTGCATCAAGGGCGACCTCTACTCCATTTAATAAAATTTTCGGGGGAGTTCCATGTTCACCAGGTATCGTAATTTGCTGTCCATTAAAGTGCACGATTTTAGCCATTCCAGGCTTTCCGTATAGTTTATTCAACTTAATACCAGCAGTAAGCAAGCAATCAGAAACGTTTGTTTGTTCCATATCAAATAGACGAATAGGCTGTCCGTTTACGAGGATACTCATATATTGAATTGGGCTTTTATTCGCTGCAATAGCAATGCCGATCGGCGTGACAAGCTCAGGCCCTTTGTGTACATGAGAGGAGAACTGTACATGTTGTATCGCTTCAATTCCGCGGATAGCGACGCGGTTTTCTGGTAAAGCTAGTCGTTTAGCGATGAGTTTTGTTAGCTCAGGTGTTTGACTGCCGCCGCCCACAAGCATGACAGCTTTAGGTGCCTTCCCATTATTTAATTCAAGAATTTCTTGACTAATAGAATCAGCCAAACGATTTAGCGCAGGCTGAATATTGTGAATGATTTCTTCTTTGGATATATCAACCTCAAAGCCAAGAATATCCGTCACTGTAATCACATCATTCGTCATAAGCTTCCGTTTCGCCTCTTCTGCAAGTGGAAAGTCGAGTAATAAATAGTCGCTAATCGCTTCCGTAATCTCGTCACCAGCGATTGGTACCATTCCATAGGCAATGACTGTGCCTGAATCCGTTAAAGCAATATCGGACGTTCCCGCTCCAATATCAACCAGTGCTACATTTAAGCGACGCATAGATGGTGGAATCAAAACATTGATAGCGGCAATTGGTTCGAGTGTTAAAGCCTGCATTTCTAAATCGGCTCGTTTCAAAGCTGCAAGCAAAGATTCAATGACCACTTTTGGAAGAAATGTTGCAATAATTTCAACAGATGCTTCTTCACCAGTTTGGTCGATTAAGCTTCCAATCTCTTGCCCATCTAGCCGATAGTATAAAACGGAATAACCAACACCGTAATAAGTAGAATTGGTTTGATTCTTTTGAGCTACTAGATGTTGTGCCTCTTGAACGGCACTGAATTCGAGGTGAAGAATATCTTCACGTGATAGCATAGGCTTTCCTTTAATATTCACAGCTATTGTCGCTTTTTCTGTTTTGAGAGCTCGTCCTGCTGCCGCAACAGACACTTTTTTTAGAGGTCCATGTTTTTCTTCGAGTTGCTCTTTAATTTGTTGAATGATTTTGGCAACGGCCATGACATCATGAATCTGTCCGTCCAGCATTGCTCTTTCTGCATGTTCTTGTGATAAAATATCAATAATTTTATAGCTTTCTGATAATTTTTCTAATATAATGCCTACAACAGACCTTGTTCCAATATCTAGGGCAAATAATGTTTCTGTCATATAGCTAACACCTTCTTTTGTGAAAATCAGTCTTTAATGCTTAAAAGCGTTCAATTAATAAAGTGAAAATTAAGTGACATTTAGGTTTTTATCATTTATAATAATTTCAATTATACATGAAATATGGCAAAATATATGAAGAAAATAAGGCTGGATAACAATCAATTAAAATTTTCGAAATCCTATGATGATTAAGAATAATTGGACCAGTGCTAATTTTAAAAACGAAAGGATGGATTTGTAATGAGCAACAAGGAGCTTGACGTACTACGTGATCAACTAGACGATATTAATCTTCAGTTATTACATCTTATTAACCAACGAGCTGAGCTCGCTCAAGAAATTGGCCGAGTAAAAGAAAAGCAAGGTGTAAATCGTTACGATCCAGTTCGTGAAAGAAAAATGCTAGATCTCATTGAAGAAACACATGAGGGACCATTAGAGCTTGCGTCTATTAAGCATATCTTTAAAGAAATTTTTAAACTTGGATTAGATATTCAAGATGAAAATAAAAAGAAAGCCTTGCTTGTGTCTAGAAAGCAAAAACAAGAAGATACGATTATCAATTTAAATGGTGAATTAATTGGTAATGGCGTGCCAAGTTTTGTTTTCGGACCTTGTGCGGTTGAATCGTATGAACAAACAGCAGCCGTTGCAGCAGCAATTAAGGCGAAAGGTTTAAAGTTAATGCGCGGTGGTGCATATAAGCCACGTACATCTCCATATGACTTCCAAGGACTTGGCCTTGAAGGACTTCAAATTTTAAAAAGAGTTGCAGATGAATACGACTTAGCGGTTATTAGTGAGATTGTAAGCACAGATGATATTGAAACAGCACTTGATTATATCGATGTGATTCAAATTGGTGCTCGTAATGCACAAAACTTTGACTTGTTAAAAGCGGCTGGTTCAACGAATAAGCCTGTTCTTTTAAAACGTGGTATGTCAGAAACAATCGATGAATACATTCATGCTGCGGAATACATTATGGCACAGGGAAACAGCAATATCATTCTTTGTGAACGCGGAATCCGTACGTATGAGAAAGCGACAAGAAATACGTTAGATATTACAGCTGTACCGATTTTAAAACAAGAAACGCATTTACCTGTATTGGTTGATGTAACGCATTCAACAGGACGTCGTGATCTTTTACTTCCGGCAGCAAAAGCAGCACTTGCTATTGGAGCAGATGGTGTGATGGCTGAAGTGCATCCGGACCCAGCTGTTGCTTTATCTGATTCAGCACAGCAAATGGACTTGAAGCAATTCGATGCATTCTATGATGAAATTAAACGTTTAAACTGGGTGACGGTTTAATAGAAAATAGCAATGAGTAAGGTCCTTACTATTTACAGTAAGGACCTTTTGTAGATTGTTAGGGTGTCAAACTCTTGTTTCTTATGAAATAAATCAAAAATCAACTAATAGGAGCTTTAAAAAGAATAAAGTAATTGCAGGAAAGAAACGTCTATCGTATGATAAATATCATAATAGGATTAATCATTTGCCCACTTTATTTGTGCATTTATTCACATAGTTCAAGAACTAAATAAATATGTTTAGATACAGATAAAACGAAAATCAAAATAATTGTAGCCTTTAATGGAGAAAATAATTGAAATGGAGGAATGGGATTATGAATAATGTAACCATTTATGATGTAGCCCGCGAAGCAAATGTTTCCATGGCGACGGTTTCTCGCGTAGTAAATGGCAATCCAAACGTAAAACCAGCCACAAGAAAAAAAGTATCGGATGTTATTGAACGCCTAGGATATCGACCGAATGCGGTAGCAAGAGGGCTTGCGAGCAAGAAAACGACGACAGTTGGTGTGATTATTCCTGATATTTCAAGCATTTTCTTTGCTGAGTTAGCACGAGGAATTGAAGATATTGCTACGATGTATAAATACAACATTATTTTAAGTAATTCGGATGAAAATAAAGATAAAGAATTTCACTTATTAAATACGATGTTAGGGAAACAAGTTGATGGCATTGTGTTTATGGGCAGTCATATTACAGACGAGCATGTGAAGGAATTTAAAAATTCGCCGGTACCAATTGTTCTTGCTGGTTCAATTGAAGAAGAGGCGAAACATCAAATTCCGTCGGTAAATATTGATTATGAAGCAGCAGCGTTTGATGCCGTGTCAGCTTTTGCTGCGAAAGGGCACACACGCATTGCTTTTGTTTCAGGTAATCTGACTGATCCAATCAATATTCAAAAAATAGCAGGTTACAAACGTGGCTTACAAGAAGCAAACCTTCCTTTTGATGATGTACTTATTGTCGAAGGAGACTATACCTATAATTCAGGTATTGAATGTTTTGAAAAGCTTGTAGAAGTAGCGGATAAGCCGAGTGCTATTATTGTAGCAGCAGATGAAATGGCGCTCGGTATTGTCCATGCAGCTCAAGATAAAGGTTTGCATGTGCCTGACGATTTTGAAGTCATTAGCTTTGATAACACACGATTAACTTTAATGGTGCGTCCACAAATTTCAACAATTGTTCAACCACTTTATGACATCGGTGCCGTAGCGATGCGATTGTTAACGAAGTTGATGAACAAGGAAGAAGTTAATGGTTTAGATAATGTTATTTTGCCGCATCGAATTGAAGAGAGACAATCTACAAAATAAGCTGTTAGGAAATCGCGCATACATTAAAAATCAGTGAAAAGCACTCGGAACGTCCGAGTGCTTTTCTATTTGTTACAACAAGTTTAAAACTGATTCGTAGTTTGCTGAGATGAGCGAATCGGGTGCAGCGCCTTAGCTAATGTTTGAGCGTTTTTTTCCGTAATGTCTGCTTTTCGTGGAATCGGCTCATAGATGTCGTCCATATCGTCCCATTCGCTTGGAAGTAGTTCTTCAGATTCCGGCTGCCAACGATTAATCCAGTCTTTTGGAAGAGGACCGCTATTGTTTGAATTATTCGTCATTTCAAGCCAGACGAGTGACCAGGCGCGAGGGACAACACGATAAATATCGTAGCCGCCGCCGCCAACTGCAATCCAGCGTCCTCCGCAATATTTGTGAGCAAATTCATGTGCAAGTTTCGGAATCTCTTTATATATCTTCATTGTTCCTGATAGATGTGTTAACGGATCATAATAATGAGAATCTGCTCCATTTTGAGTGAGGATGACATCTGGTTTAAAGAAGTCCATAACTTCCCTCAATGATGTGCGATAACAATCAAGCCATGATTCATCTTCTGTGAAGGCATCGACCGGTATATTGAAGGAATAACCATAGCCCTTTCCTTGACCTCGTTCATTTATGTTTCCGGTACCAGGAAATAAGTAGCGTCCTGTTTCATGAATGGATAGTGTACATACATCGGAATCATCATAAAAGGACCACTGTACACCATCCCCATGATGGGCGTCAGTATCAACATATAAGACACGTGCGTTATACTTTTGTTGTAAATATTTAATAGCAACGGAACAGTCGTTGTAGACACAAAAGCCGGATGCTTTACCGCGAAAGCCGTGATGTAAGCCTCCGCCCGGATTGAATGCGTGCAGGGCGTGTCCTGTCATAACAGCATCAACAGCTGTTAACGTACCGCCTGTAATAAGTGCACTTGCTTCATGCATATTTTTAAAAATCGGTGTATCATCTGTGCCGATTCCGTAGTTTTGTGCGATTTCTACTGATAGCTGCCCTTGACCTGCAAGTTGGACAGCTTGGACATACTGAGCATCATGAACAAGCTCTAATTCTTCAATGGTAGCCATTCGTGGTTGAATAATTTGTCTATCATTTATCGCTCCATGTTTTTGTAACAAATCAAGTGTTAGCTGTAGCCGCTTTTGATTAAATGGATGATCCTCCCGGAATTTATAGGTTAATAAATCTTCTGAGTGGATATATAGTGCGTCATGAATCATAGGAATTGCCCCGATACAGTTGGCCAAAGGACTTCATAGCCTTCTTTTCGTAAATCCTCTATGACGATAAATGGATTAATCGTTTGAGCCCGAACGACGAGTATTGGAGATGTATTATCAGCTTTCTCTGGATAAATGAGTACGCTATGTATATTTACATTTCGCTTTTTGAAAATACCGCAAATGTCATGGAGGATGCCTGGTTTATCCGGAATCTTAATTTCAATTTGTGAACCGGGTTTATTGACTCCCGTTAATTCGATAAAGGCTTGTAATAAGTCTGAGCTTGTTATAATTCCTACTAGTTTCTTTTCTTTTACAATCGGAAGGCAGCTAATATTGTTTTCACAAAAAATAGCGCCGATTTCCTCTACAAAGTCGAGTGGATGGCCCGAAATAATATTTGTTTTCATAATCGAACTAATCGGTCTGTATAAATCTTCTTTAAACTCTTCGGTGCGAAAGATGGATGGAGTAGCGTCTCTAAGATCGCGGTCGCTTACTAAACCAATTAGATAATTGTTTTGGTCGACAATTGGAATGTGGCGGATTTTTTTTTCGTTTATAAGTAAGAGCGCGCTGTAAATGGTATCTGTTGGGGCTAGAGTCATAACATTTTTGGTCATCATCTTTTCAACAATCATTGTTCTTCCTCCTCTTGAATCACCGTATTAGTACATAAAGCGGTTCATAAAGCGTAGCCGATCAAATGTTTGAACAGATTTTGGCGGGACGTTTTTACCTATTTTCGCCATAAGGCAGTTGGCGGGATGTGAGCAAATTTCAGGGTCATCGGTTGCAAAATAGGTAAGCCCTCCTGCACTCATCATCTTTTCCATCATTCTTCGATAATCCCATATGTTTAATCCGGTTCCTTTTAAATCCCAATGCCAATAATATTCTGTGGTAATGATGATATAGTTTTCCATCTCCTCATCCATCATAGCTACACGCAGCAAATTTTGAGCAACTGATGCACCGCGAAATGAAGAAATGACTTCAACTGCTCCCAGTTCAATTAAATCATCCATCTTAATTTCCGACCAACGTTCTAACGGGTCAGGGTATAAGAAGGTTACATAGCCGACAATTGTGTTTTCATGACGCGCGATAATAATGCGTCCTTCTGGTAAACTAGCAATTTCTATTAAGGCTTTGTGCTGTTGTAATGGAGGGCGAAAAGCAACGAGGTCTTCATGAAAGTGAAGGGAACTTAGTTGTTCAGCGGAAATAGGACCTTCGATAAGCAATGTACCATTTGTTGTTTCTAACTCCTTCGCATAGTAGGTTTTTGTATGCCTCATGTATTCACCTCCTTTAAAAAAGCTCTGTTAAATGGTGTTATTACTTCTGGGAATCAATAATATTCATTAACATAGCCTTAAAAAATTACATTCTTGAAATATTATACATGAAAAATAGTATGTAAATTTTATAAATTTAGCAATTATTTTTTATTTTTTTCACTTTTTTACAATCATTATAAAACTATTTCATACTTAACAGCCATGTAAGGTTTTTATTGATAGAAGTTTCACTTCTTTTTCTCTAATTTTAGAAATAAATCATGATAAACGTAATATATATGAAATTATGAAACGTTAATAAAGGGAGGTTGCATAGTATTGAAAACGTTGCCAATAATAGCGGGTGAATTTAATTTGCAAAATTATGATGAGGTGTACAAGCAGTTTGATTGGTCGGATGCGGAGCGAGCCTTTTCCTGGTTTGAAACAGGGAAGGTAAATTTGGCTTATGAAGCGATAGATCGTCATGCCAAAACTTCTAAAAAGAATAAAGTTGCCCTTTATTATAAAGATGATGAGCGAAATGAAAAATATACATTTAAAGAAGTACAGCAACAGACGAATAAAGCAGCGAATGTACTTAAAGGTGTAGCAGATATAAAGAAGGGAGATCGTGTATTTATTTTTATGCCTCGCTCTCCAGAATTGTATTTTGCTTTAATTGGTGCGATTAAGCTTGGGGCAATTGTTGGTCCCTTATTTGAAGCATTTATGGAGGGAGCTGTTCGAGATCGCTTGTTAGATAGTGAAGCAAAGGCGATTGTCACAACACCTGAGCTATTATCACGTGTGCCAGTTAAAGATCTTCCACACTTGCAATATATCTTTTTGGTAGGAGAGAATATTGAAGAAAAAGATAAATGTTATGACTTCAATAAAAGAATGAAAGAAGCAGATCGTCAGTTTGATATTGTTTGGGTAGAAAGGACAGATGGGCTTACGCTTCATTATACGTCAGGATCGACTGGAAAGCCCAAAGGGGTTCTCCATGTTCACAATGCGATGATTCAGCATTATCAAACGGTGAAATGGGTACTCGATATGAAGGAGGAAGATGTTTATTGGTGTACAGCTGACCCAGGCTGGGTTACAGGGACTGCTTATGGAGTTTTCGGACCGTGGCTTACGGGCACTTCCATTGTAGTCGCAGGAGGCCGTTTTAAACCAGAGTCATGGTATAAGATTATTGAGGAGTTTGGAGTGTCGGTTTGGTATAGTGCTCCAACAGCTTTTAGGATGCTTATGGGTGCTGGTGATGAGATAGTGAAGCGATTTGATTTAAGTTCGCTTCGACACGTACTTAGTGTAGGAGAGCCGCTTAATCCGGAAGTTATTCGCTGGGGGATGAAAGTGTTCGAGCGTCGTATACATGATACTTGGTGGATGACGGAAACAGGTGCACAATTGATTTGTAATTATCCTTGTTTGGAAATTAAGCCAGGCTCGATGGGGAAACCAATTCCGGGAGTGAAGGCAGCGATTATTGATGACCAAGGACGAGAGCTGCCGCCGTATCGAATGGGGAATCTTGCTATTAAAAAAGGTTGGCCAGCTATGATGGCGACAATTTGGAATAATCAACAAAAATATGATTCTTATTTTTTAAAGGAAGATTGGTATGTATCTGGAGATTCTGCTTATATGGATCAGGATGGCTACTTCTGGTTTCAGGGACGTGTCGATGATGTTATTATGACTTCTGGTGAACGCGTTGGACCATTTGAGGTAGAAAGTAAATTAGTCGAACACCCAGCTGTTGCGGAAGCAGGGGTAATCGGAAAGCCTGATCCAGTTCGTGGTGAAATCATTAAGGCGTTCATTGCTCTTCGCGATGGGTATGAACCTACTGAGCAATTAATCGAGGACATTCGTCAATTTGTTAAGTTAGGCCTTGCTTCACATGCAGCACCGCGCGAAATTGAATTTCGCGATAAGCTTCCGAAAACTCGGAGTGGAAAAATTATGCGTCGTGTTTTAAAGGCTTGGGAACTTGATTTGCCAACGGGCGATTTATCTTCAATGGAAGACTAAAGTACGAGGCTAACAGTTCTATTTAATTTAGAAGAGAACATGAAGAAAGAGGCATCCTAATGGATTAGCCTCTTTCTTCATGTTTTATTCTGTAGGTTCTACAGGTTTTGTTTGTGAATCAGCCGGTTTAGTGGATTCAGGTGTTTCTTCAGTTTCCTCTGTTTCGTTTGGAGCTGCAGGCTTCGTAGTTTCTTGATTTACTTCCTGGTCAGCTTCTGCGTTCGGCTTTTTAGTTGAATCCGTTGATTCTTGCTTTGGTGCTGTTTCTTCTGGTGTTATTTCCTCAGTTTGTTGTGTTTCTACTTGACTTTGGACACCTGCAGCTGCGGATCCTCCAGACTCCTTGCCGACGATATCAACTGCTGTTACATAATAGGAACCGCCGCGAGACATCGTAAAGGACATAGAGACATTCCCCTGAAGGCTGCCTACTTTTTTACCGTTGCGATAAATTCGATAGCCGACTACATCTCCCTCAGGATGTTGACTCCAGACAAGAGCGTTCCCTTGGACACTGACGCTAGGTGGAGCTGGTGTTTTACCATTATCGTTCAACTTAGCTGTTGCTGCAGCGACTCCATTCGATGGTCCGTTAGTTGGAAGAAGGCTGCTTCGATCTATTACATATTTAAAGCCCGTGCTTTCAAGAAAATCTGGGCTTAGCATCATGCCGCCGCTTCTAAATTCACTTGGTGTTTGAGGAAGAGCTGCATAGCGTTTTGCCCCTACTTGAACATATTGGCCATCTGTGAAACTATTATCAATTTTGGTTGGTGCATGTTTAGCAATGAAAAGATCTGTTCTGACGAATCCTGCTTTTTGACAAGCTTCAGAAGCTAGCAATCCGGAAACAGCACAGAATGAGCGACTGACAATTCCGCTTGCCATGTTAAAGCTCTTCTCTGGATCAACAAGTTTCGGTTTAACTTGATAAGCAGCATTCATAAGATCGGCCCAATAATATAGGTTTCGTTTATTATATTCAAGGCCATTATACAAGCCTTGTAATGATTTAGGTGTATCATAGCCAATCCATGTTCCAAATGTGACATTCGGGTTAGTTGCAACGAACCAAGCATCTCCGAAATTTTGAGATGTCCCGGTTTTACCTGCCCAATCACTAGAAAAAGCAAGGCGATTACGGACAGAAGTCGCTGTTCCGTTTGAGATGACATCGCGCATCATATCAATCGTTAAATAAGAGGTTTGAGGTGAAAAGACATCGACTTTCTTTGGTTTATGTTCATAAACGACCTTACCATCTTTTGTGACAATTTTATCAATCATATAAGCATCGATAAATTTTCCACCGTTTGCAAAAGTTGCATAGGCATTGACGTTCTCTTCAACGGTTACTCCTTTTTCTAAAGCACCGAGTGATACAGATAGATTCTCATAATCGGCTTTTGCTAAACTGGAAAATCCCATTTTTTCTAAATATTTAACAGGATTTTGATTAATAATACTTTTATAAAATAAAGCAGTTGGTACGTTATATGACTTCACGAGTGATTCACGTGCGGTTGCCACGCCGCTATAACCGCCGCCCCCATAGTTACCTGGTCGCCATCCATTGATTGAAACAGGTACATTCGCTGCTACGCTCCCTGGAGAAATCTTCCCAAGTTCAATACCGGGTGCATAGACTGCTAATGGTTTCATCGTTGAGCCGTTTGAACGAATGGCTGCTGTCGCATGATTTGTTTGTTCACGATTAAAATCGCGCCCGCCGACAAAGCTGATAATTTTACCTGATTTATTTTCAATCAATATTGCACCAGCTTCTACTGGTTCTTTGACGATTTTCTTTTCTTTCGTCTCTGAATCCGTTACTTCTTCCGTTTTATCGTATCCGAAGTTTGGGTAGTTTTTTGTTGCTTCCTGCATGTTATCGTAAATGTTTTTATCAATTGTTGTATAAATTTTGTAGCCATTTTGGCGTAAATTTCGATCAGCTAACGTAACATATTGTTGATATAAATCTTTATCTTTTTCCAAGTCGCTTTCTTCATATCCATCGTCTTTAGCTAAAATCGTAGTAAGAATTTGAATAGAGCGTTTTTCAATTTCAACAGTCAACCATGGATACTTTTCAGATGGCAGAGGCTTCTTGCCAATAAAGTCTTTTGTAATATCATAGGCTATAGCTTTTTCATATTCTGCTTGTGTAATAGACTGGTTATCCCGCATTCGTTTTAACACCGTTTTCATACGTGAAACTCCAGGAGTTAAATCCTCTTTAAGCGTTCCTTGTTGTGTATACGGAGTATAGCCAAATGGGCTTTGAGGTAAACCAGCAATAAACGCTGCTTGTGGGAGTGTTAAGTCTTTTGCATCTTTTCCGAACAATCCTTCAGCGGCAGACTGTACACCAGCAATATTCCGTCCAGAAGAGTTGCGTCCGAACGTTGAGACGTTTAAATAGGTTTCTAGAATTTCATCTTTTTCAAAGAATTTCTCGACTCTAAGTGCCAGTAGAATTTCTTTTGCTTTTCGATCGAATGATACTTCATCCGTTAACACTTGGTTTTTAATGAGCTGCTGTGTTAATGTACTTCCGCCGGATTGAATAGGGGCATTTGTGAATTCTTGATAAATTGCTCGTAAAATTGCTTTTGGTACAACCCCTTTATGCTCATAAAAATATTCATCCTCAGTCGCAATCACTGCTTTTTTTAAATCGTCAGACATGTTTTCAATGGGCACTTCAATTCGCTCTAAATCAGATTTAAGTTTTCCAAGATAGACTTCGTCTGCAAAATACACTTCCGATGTTTCTTCATAGTTGTAAATTTCTTTTTGTAGATCTTCTTTTGAACGTACGGGTTCATCTTTTACGAGGGCTGCAAAATAACCAGCACCAACTCCTCCAGCAAAAGAAAATCCAAGAATGCCAATGATGATAAGAAGGAGTGTTAAGTTCCAAGTTACTAAATAACTGACTCTCGCTGCTTGTTGTGTTTTTTTATTTTTTAAGAAGTATATAAACCTCTTCCATCCATCTTGATTATTACTCATCGTATCATACCCCCTAAAATCACCTAATATTATAGCACACAATCAATTATTAAACGGACAATATTCAATATGTTGGTAATATATGGATGTTTGGCTGGTTGACATCGAACGAAATATATGATAAAAATTCATTTATATAAATGCTTAAAGTGATGATAGGATTCAGTAGTCAAGCTATCCCTGTGTTAGAGAGCCGGTGGTTGGTGTAAATCGGTACATATAGTGAGATGAATTACTCCCTGGAGCAGTTGCTGTGAACATTGAAGTAGCAGGAATCGGGTTGCGACCGTTACTCGCATTAAGCGGAGGATTTTTTTGCAGTCCTCAAGTTGGGTGGTACCGCGAATATAATTCGTCCCTTCATGTATATGAAGGGGCGTTTTTTGTTTGTTTCAAAAAGGCGTATGTTAAAAGGTGTGTGAAACTATGTTTTTGTATGAAAGCAATCGTTAACAAATCTTTATAACAGGAGCTTAATAAAAAGGAGGAAAAAATAATGGATTTATTACAAGATCTCAAGTGGAGAGGAATTATGTACCAACAAACAGATGAAGAAGGGATGAAAGAGCTGTTAGAGAACGAGAAAATCTCTCTATACTGTGGAGTTGATCCGACGGCTGATAGTATGCATATTGGGCATTTATTACCATTTTTGACATTGCGTCGCTTTCAACAACATGGTCATCGTCCGCTTGTATTAGTCGGCGGAGCAACTGGTCTAATTGGTGACCCGAGTGGGAAGAAGGAAGAGCGTTCGCTGCAAACACTAGAAAAAGTGTTACATAATGCTCGTTGTTTACAAGGCCAACTCCAAAGTATCTTCAGTTTTGAAGGGGAAAATGGAGCGGTGATGGTCAATAACTATGACTGGATTGGCAAAATTGATGTGGTGACATTCCTTCGTGATTACGGGAAGTACATCGGGGTGAACTATATGCTTGCGAAAGATACAGTTGCGTCTCGCCTTGAAACAGGGATTTCATTCACAGAATTTGCATACACGATTTTACAAGGACTAGATTTTAATCATCTGTATGATAATTATAATTGTAAACTACAAATTGGCGGCAGTGACCAATGGGGGAATATTACAACAGGTTTAGAAATGATTCGTAAAGCACATGATGAAGAGACTAAAGCTTTTGGAATGACTATTCCGCTTGTAACAAAAGCAGATGGAACAAAGTTTGGTAAAACAGAAGGGGGAGCAATCTGGTTAGACCCGGAAAAAACAACTCCTTATGAGTTCTACCAATTTTGGATTAACACAGCCGATGCAGATGTCGTGAAATATTTAAAATACTTCACATTCTTATCTCATGAAGCGATTGAAGAATTAGCACAAGCAGTTGAAAACGAGCCGCATTTACGTAAAGCACAAAAAGCGTTAGCGGAAGAAATGACACGTTTAATTCATGGTCAAGAAGCGTTGGACCAAGCGATTAAAATTTCTGCTGCATTATTTAGTGGAGAGGTAAAGAACTTAAGTGCAGCTGAAATTAAAGTCGGTTTTAAAGATGTCCCAAGCTATGTGCGTGAAAGTCAGGAAGAAATTAGCCTTGTTGATTTAATCGTGGAAGCAAAAATTTCGCCTTCGAAACGTCAGGCACGTGAAGATATTCAAAATGGCGCAATCTCTATTAATGGAGAGAAGATAACGGACTTAGCGTATGTAGTGACAGAAGTGGATAAAATCGAAGGAGAGTTTATGCTCATTCGTCGAGGGAAGAAGAAATATACGTTAGTAAGATAAGTGAATAATATATAGAAGAAAGCCGGCCCTATTTGGCCGGCTTTTTAAATAGGGAAATAGTATTTCCTAAACATACGCTATGTTAAATATAATAAAGTGAACTTCCATTAGTAGGGTGTTACTGTCCATTAAGTATGGGATAAAGCCTGACAATAAAAAAAGCGGCTCCATCTGAGGATGGAACCACTTTTTGCTATTAACGAGAGTAGAACTCAACGATAAGAGATTCGTTAATTTCAGCAGGTAATTCAGAACGCTCTGGTAAACGAGTGAAAGTACCTTCTAATTTGTCTGCATCAAACGTTAAGAAATCAGGTACGAAGTTATTCACTTCAACTGCTTCTTTGATAACAACTGCATTACGTGATTTTTCACGAACAGCAATTGTTTGACCAGGAACAACTTTGTAAGATGGGATATCAACGCGTTTACCATCTACAAGAATGTGTCCGTGGTTTACAAGTTGGCGAGCCGCACGACGAGTACGAGCTAAACCAAGACGGTATACTACGTTGTCAAGACGTGATTCAAGAAGAATCATGAAGTTTTCACCGTGTTTACCTTGAAGCTTACCAGCTCTATCGAATAGGTTACGGAATTGACGCTCAGTTACTCCGTACATATGACGAAGTTTTTGTTTTTCTTGTAATTGTAAACCATATTCAGAGATTTTTTTACGTTGGTTAGGACCGTGTTGTCCTGGAGCGTAAGGGCGTTTTTCTAATTCTTTACCAGTACCTGTTAAGGAAATTCCTAAACGACGAGATAATTTCCAGCTTGGACCTGTATAACGAGCCATAAGATGACTCCTCCTTTAAATGTTTTTATTTGGGTAAAATAAAAACCGTGTGAATAAACGATCATGGACATTTTGTTTTCATGTACCATCGCCCTAGCAGCTAAGGGTTACGCGATACACCTCTATATAGAGAGGAACAAAATGAAAGCACAAAGGCTATCACATAGGCTGCAATATTTTACACAAAGAGTATTGTATAATATTAAATATTTTAAGTCAAGGTTAGTTTGTTCTTAGTAAAAGAGATTGTGAAAAAAATAAGGCAATTCAAACTGAAAATGCACGAAATATTTAGGATTTATTCATTTTATGCGGAAATTTTATTTTAAACTAGTTATAATTAAACGTATACTAATTGTATCCAAAGTCTCTATATAAGGGGGATTAATAGGTATTTTATGGATTTATCATAGTCTATAAATACTATTTCGGTTGCTAGGTGGATAGGTACAGGTGGTTTAGCAAGAAGGCAGGCTCTCTTAGTATAGGGTTCTGTAAAAATAAAGTGTTACTTAGGGATGATGGACTATGAGTAGTAAAATAACTCAATTATTAAATGAATTACGTGTTCTTTTTTTTCAGCGGATAAGTGATGTGAATAATGACATGTATTCCACTGCATTTATACAGGATGTATTATTGGTAACGAAAGAGTTATTACGTATGGAGGAAGTAACTTACTTTAAGTATGACGATTGGACGCAACAATTCTATATGGAAGCTACGACTGGAGCTTTTCAAAGGTCAGTGCTAGCCGCTTCTGATATGTTAATCACACAATGGAATCAAAACGAGAATGAAGGATATATTGTACCAGACCAGTTGTTGATGGAAATTGAAGGTTTTCAAGCTTTTATTTCTTTTCATGTTAATCATCGGATAGTAGGGTTAGTTGGATTTAAGGAAAAAACCTCCAGCACATTTTCGTATCTGCAGGAAGATTGGCTTACATTCTCAAAAGAGTTTGCTACGATTATGGAAACGGCTCTATGTATTGCTAAAACAAAGCATAAGGAACAGCGATATAAACAATTGTATCGGGTAACGGAGCAGTTTCACTCTTCTATGAATATGACAGCTGTATTAGGAGAGGTCATCTCTACTTTACAGAATGTATATCCAACCTTTGATTATTATTTATTTCTGTCCCAAGATAGCTATGGACATGGGAATTTACCTGTTAAAGAATTAGATTATAATAGTGAAAATGTTGTAGCGATGCAGGCTTACTTGACTGGAAAGTTACAATTTGAGGACGATTATACAGAGCGGCATTCTATTTTATACGCCCCGCTATTAGGAAAGCAGGGGGTATATGGAGTCTTGCAGATTATCGCCCCTGATAGCTTGTTATTTCCACCAAGTGAACTCGACTTTATTACTTTGTTGGCGAATACAGCTGGAAGTGCAATCGAGAATGCCCAACTGTATCAACAATCTAAACGGCTTGTCGCGGATTTACAGCTGATTAACGAAACGTCACATTATTTGAACTCTAACACGTGTTTAAATGACACGATTCAATTTATGAAGCGACAAATTATACAATCTTTTCAAGCGAATCAATCAGGTTTTGTTTTATTATCCAATGATGGAGCATTGCAATTACTTCCCGAAAGTTCAAGCTTTTTTGAAACAAAGGATGCACAGGCCTACCTCTCCTTTTTAAAAAGGAAGATGGAAGAAGAAAAAGAATCACAATTTATTAGTGATGTAACGGTTTATATTGAGGAAGAGGATTTAGAGTATCGTTCGTTAATGGCCGTTCCTATGATGGAAAATAGTAGTCTTAGAGGGTTTGTGGTCGTGTTGCATCAAGAGCCGTACTTCTTCTCATTTGATATGTTTAAACTGTTCCAGTCGCTGATTCACCATTCTAGTATAGCAATGATGAACTCCATTCTTCGAGAAGAATTAGAGAAAATGGTTATTACAGATTATTTAACTCAATTGCATTCTCGAAGCTATCTTGACCAGCAAATGTGTGAATCGATGATTACAGATGACCAAGGCACATTTATTTTAATTGATATTGATAATTTTAAAAAGGTTAATGACACATACGGCCATCAAGTGGGGGATGAGATTCTTATTCAAGTAGCTAAAGTGATTCAGCGTAATATTCGAGATACGGATATAGGGGCACGGTGGGGCGGTGAAGAGCTCGCGGTGTATTTGCCAAAAGTGGATTTGCTTATTGGTTTGCGGATTGCAGAACGAATTAAGGATAAAGTAGCTGAGCAAACCAATCCAAACATAACGATTTCATGCGGTGTGTCATACTGGTCGAAAGAACGGTGTAATAATGTGAAAGAATTATTTAAGCGTGCAGATGAGGCTCTATATATTGCTAAAAATACAGGCAAAAATAAAGTGCTCCTTCAACAGTGCGATTGTTAATCATTACATACAACAATAAAACAGACCTATTCGTTTAGCGAATAGGTCTGTTTTATATAAATAGCTGTTTATAAATACCTGCTCAAAATAGCAGCAAATTCTTCAAGACCTTGTTGATCTTCTGCGTCAAAACGATTCGTCATTGGGCTATCAATATCTAAAACGCCGATGATTTCCTCGTTTTTTATAAGAGGAATAACAATTTCTGATTGAGAAGCAGCGTCACATGCGATATGCCCAGGGAATTGGTGTACATCGGCGATGCGCAGCGTTGTTTTGTTTGCTGCTGAAGTACCGCAAACGCCTTTTCCAAAAGGGATGCGTACACAGGCAGGAAGTCCTTGAAATGGTCCAAGAATTAATTGATCGTCTTCCACTAAATAAAAACCAACCCAATTAATATCAGGAAGAAACTGGTTGAGTAAAGCAGAAGCATTGCTTAAATTGGCAATTTGATTTTTTTCATCTTCAATAAGTGCTACGAGTTGTTTATGCAAAAGTGTATATTGTTCTTGTTTATTTCCTGGGTGTTTTTCGACATTAAACATACTATTTCACCTAACTTCACCATAATTTTATTGTGCTGTATTTTGAATGAGCATGGATGCTAAGAATTTGTCGAGAACTTTTAAAAGGATTCCCGTCAGTTACTCTAGAATACTTTCTAGACAATTGTCTTTATGTAGAAAGCGAGGGAAATCCGATGAATCGCCAAACGTCAACGAAGCAAGAAATTTTGGATGCCGCTCTTTACCTTTTTCATTTGAAAGGCTATCATGCTACATCGATTCGTGACATTGCCAACAAAGCAAAAGTGAATCCAGCTAATATCGCTTATTATTTTAAGAATAAACAAGGCTTACTAGAGTATTGCTTTATGTTTTATTTAGAAAAATATATTGCGGTCTTAGAGAGAAATGTTGTCATGTTAGAACAGAAAGGACCACAACAATGTTTGGTAGATTTAGTGACGGATATACTTGAATTCCAGAGAGAATATTTCCTAGCTGCGCGTTTTATTTATGGTGAATCCGCATTAGACACCAATTTAAACCGCGAAATTCATTCGACTTATTTTATGAAAGAAAAATACTATTTTCAACATCTTTTAGATGAAGGCATTAAAACACGCGTGTTTCAATCTGTTTCTGTGCCGCTTTATTTATTGCAGCTGAAAAGCTTGTTAACGGCACCTGTACTGCATCCAAATTATGCAACAGAAGTACTTTATGTATTCCCGCAGGAAGCTTACTATATGAACCGTTTTGCCGATGAAGTAAAGCGTTTCATTGAACAAACATTATTTCATCCTGATCATGATCAGGCAAAACTATTTAGTCGTCCCGAATTATTTACGGGAGTGTAATCAAGGCACTATATCCTTGTCCTAAGTCTTTCGCTTGATGGGCATCAGAACCATAGCGAAGAGGAATACCTAATTCAACAGCCCGCTTAGCAAATCGTTCCGGAGGGTACGGCTCGCGACAAAGTGGTTTTACAGCACCAGCCCCATTGTAATCTAATTCATAATTTTGTCGTTGAATTTGTTCGAGAATATGATACACACGATCGTCGAAGCTTTTAGCTGCTGGAAACCGATGCTGGAATTTATGGACCAATGTAATATGACCGATTCGTTTTGGCTTATAAATACCTAAGTCCGCGTTGATTGATTTTTGAAGTGTATCATAGTATTTTGTGTAAACGGCATCGATAGAACCGAGTTCAGTGCTAATATTTCCAAATTCATCGTCGCTATAATCGATACAATACCATTTGTGATTATGCTCGATAAAATGGACAGACAAAATGCTGTCATCAAGAAAAGTTCCAATTTCATTAAGGAAAGCTTTTGTTTCTTGTTCAAATCCTTCGATATAATCGATTTCAAGGCCGGATTTAATTGTAATACGATCTTTATATTGCTGTTTTAGCTGTTGAAGTTCCTCTAAATAGGTGTACAAAAGGGCAGCATCCATACCGCTGTCTTTTTCAGGCGTGGGGTCAATAAATCCCTTTGGCAGAGGAGCATGCTCAGTAAAGGTGATTTCTTGTAGACCTAGTTTAATTCCTCTTTCTATATATTCAACGAATGAATCCTTAGAGCCGTGTGGGCAAAACGGTGAATGCACATGACTATCCGTTTTCATCACATTTCCCTCCCGATAAATAGCTGTTTTTAGTAATTTTCTACAAAAAATAAATTTTTGTCATCAAAAATAATTGTTAACATGGTATCATAAAAGCATTAAATTGAACATTTTCTTATTTTATTTGATATAGAGATTTACAAGATGGACGGTAAGGCTAGAACAGGGGGCTTATGATGGAATACATACTAGGAATAGTAATTTTACTATTAGTGTTTATTATTGGGGGCTATTTTTTTAAGAGAAGGTACTTTCAAGAAATTGATCGTTTGGAAACATGGAAGCTTAATATTATGAATCGCCCCGTGTTGGAAGAGCTTTCTAAGGTCAAGAGATTGAATATGAATGGTGAAACGGAGGAACTGTTTGAAAATTGGCGCAGTGAATGGGATGTCATTATTACAGTCCGTATGCCTGAAGTAGAAGAGCTGTTATTTGATGCGGAGGAATATGTTGATAAATATCGTTTCAAACGCTCAAAGGACGTACAAAGGCAAATTTCAGCAAAGTTGAATGAGATTGAGGAGAGTATTAAATCGATTCTATCTGAATTACATGAGTTAGTTGGAAGTGAGGAGAAGAATCGTTTTGAAGTAGCCGAAATGCAGGAAACCTATCGTCAGTTAAAAAAATCTTTACTCGCGCATCGCCATAATTATGGAAAAGCGGTTAGTAAGCTAGAAGAGACGTTGGAAGAAGTTACAACAGTTTTGAAAAGTTATGAAGAAGAAACGGAAAATGGGAATTATTTAAATGCACGTGAGCTTGTTTTATCGGTTAAAGCAAAGTTAGATCGACTAGCTTCGAGAATGGAGAAACTGCCAGCACTCTTATTAGAAAGTGGTTCTTCGCTCCCTGCCCAAATTGCGGAGCTAAAAGAAGGCTATCAAGATATGGTTGACCAAGGTTACTTGCTGAATCATATTGAATTTACAGAAGAAGTAACGCGCTTAGAAACAGAGTTAGATTCGTATAAGAAACAGTTGGAGAATGCCGAAGTGGAAGTAGTCGAGCAAGGGATGAATGACTTGCGTGACCGCCTAAATATTTTATATGATTTACTAGAAAAAGAAGTATTATCGAAACAATATGTTCAGAAAAATCATGAAAAGCTAGCAGAAACAATTGCAAACGCAGAATATGAACATGAAAAGCTTGAGGAAGAAATGTTTATTGTGCAGCAATCTTATCAATTAACGAATAGTGAGCTAGAAGCGCAAACAAGAATGATCAAGCAGGTTCAACAAATTGCAAAGCGTTATGAATTACTTGGACTAAAGATTCAAGATAATGATACAGCTAGCTCGCTTATTAGCGAAGAAATGCAAGCAGTTGATGAGCAGTTAAAAGCTTTAATGGAAGAGCAGCAAGTCTTTGCAGGGAAGTTGCAGGCGTTAAGAAAAGATGAATTAGATGCAAAAGAATCATTAGCGGATTTAAAACATAAGATGCTTGAGACAAGTCGAATGATTTCTAAAAGTAATATTCCGGGATTGCCGGAGGAGTTTAAAACAATTATTGAGAATGCGAAAGAAAGCATTGACCATGTCCAAAGAAAATTGGAAGAAAAACCACTTGATGTTGCAGCTGTTTATTTATTTTTAGAACAAGCGGTAGCGAATACAAACAAAGTATATGAAAGTGCTCAAAGTTTAATTGAACATATGTACTTAGCGGAGAAAGTCATTCAATATGGAAATCGTTATCGCAGCAGCAATGCTTTTATGGCAGAAAGCTTAAAGGAAGCTGAAAAAAGATTTCATAATTTTGACTATCAAGCTGCATTAGAGACGGCTGCTGCAGCGATTGAGAAGGTTGAACCGGGCAGCATGAAGAGGCTTGAAGCAAATATAGAAGAAGTAATATCCTAAAAACTCGCCTTGTGCGAGTTTTTTTGATAGGCGCTGTATGAAATAGTAGTGCTAAAAAATAAGGTTATCCATCTAAACAACTTTAAGGAGCCAGATTCTCATTCTGTTTTAATTATGTTAATATTAGACGTTGCAAGAGTAAAACTTGTATAAGTATTTCCTTTCATCGTTATCTGAATGGGTGGCGTTAATAGATTATAGAAGGTGACATGATGATTTATTTAGATAATAGTGCGACGACGAAGCCGTATCCTGAAGTAATTGAGTCGTTTGTGAAAGTATCAACGGACTATTTCGGTAATCCTTCTTCTCTCCATGGTATCGGGACGCAGGCGGAAAAGCTCCTTTCAACAGCAAGAAAGCAAATTGCTGATTTATTGAAAGTGAAGAGTGCAGAAGTCTTTTTTACTTCAGGCGGTACAGAAGGCAATAATTTAGCGATTAAAGGGGCAGCACTTGCGAACCAAAATCGCGGAAAGCATATTATTACAACGAGTATAGAGCATCCATCGGTTATGGAGGCTTTTCAAGTGTTAAGTGAACAAGGATTTGCAGTAACATATCTTCCAGTTGATGCAACAGGGCGCGTCTCAGTTGTTGATTTAGAGAAAGCGTTACGTGAAGATACGATTTTAGTTTCTATTATGCATGTGAATAATGAAGTTGGATCGATTCAACCGATTGCTGAAATTGGAGAGCTGTTAAAGCACTACCCTCAAATATTGTTTCACGTGGATCATGTACAAGGGATTGGGAAGGTAGATCTTTCATTAGCAGATGCAGGAATTGACCTTTGTACGATATCTGGCCATAAATTACACGGGTTAAAAGGGACAGGTGTTTTGTATATTCGTCAAGGTGTGCGGATAGCTCCACTGTTTTCAGGTGGGAATCAAGAAAGCCAATTCCGAAGCGGTACAGAAAATGTAGCGGGTATTGTTGCGCTTGCAAAGGCGATGAGAATTAGTTTAACTAATTGCATGTTATATACGCATAAATTGAAAGAAATTCGAACAGTTTTTTATCATGGATTACAGGAAATTGACGGAGTACAAGTAAACAGTCCGGTAGACGGAGCTCCTCATATTATTAATTTTTCGGTACCAGGTCTTAAATCTGAAGTGTTACTTCATGAGTTAGAAACAGAAGGTGTTTATGTCTCAACGACAAGTGCGTGTTCATCTAAAAAGCGCACGGCAAGTAAAACAGTGCTTGAAATGTATCGAAATCAAGAGCGAGCAGAAAGTGTCATTCGGATTAGTACGTCGTTTCATAATGAAATAGAAGAGGCTAAGCAAGCTATTGATGCTATAGGACGCGCTGTAGCTAAACTAGAAAAGGTGATGAGGTAGTAACATGAAATTTGATCATATCATTATTCGTTACGGAGAAATTTCAACAAAAAAACGGAATCGAAAAGCATTTGTGGCTAAAATGAGAAGGCATATTTTGTGGAGCTTAAAGGATATTCCCAATATTGAACTGACAGCCAATCGAGAAAGAATGTATATTATTTTACATGATGCCGACCATAAAGAAGTCATTGCACGTTTGCAAGGAGTGTTTGGCATTCAGTCGCTGAGCCCTGCGCTTAAGGTTGAGCGCGACATTGAGAAGATAAAAGAAGCGGCACTCTACTATATGAATCAGTTATCAGATCCAGTCCATACTTTTAAAATTACGACAAAACGAGCAGACAAAGAGTTTCCATATGTAACAAATGAAGTCAATCATTTATTAGGCGGACATCTCTTACGTAATATCGATGGATTAAAAGTGGATGTGAAAAATCCTGATTTCAATTTGCTTGTTGAAATTCGTCGTGAAGCAGTTTATTTAACAGGTGAAATTGTTCCGGGAGCTGGGGGATTGCCATATGGTTCGAGCGGCAAGGCAATGTTAATGCTTTCAGGTGGAATTGACAGTCCTGTAGCAGGGTATTTATCGATGAAACGTGGTTTAGAGGTAGAGGCTATTCATTTTTATAGTCCTCCATTTACAAGTGAGCGCTCGCGTCAAAAAGTGCTGGATTTGGCAGCAAAACTAGCAGAAGTGACAGGCAGTTTTAAGGTACACATTGTTCCATTTACGGATATTCAAGTATTAATTCAAAAGCAAGTACCAGATAACTATTCGATGACCACGACGAGACGTTTAATGCTGCGATTAGCTGATCAAATTCGTGAAAGGAATCACGCACTGGCGATTATTACAGGGGAGAGCCTAGGACAAGTAGCTTCACAAACAATGAGCAGTATGTTTGCGATTAATGAAGTAACGAATACGCCGATTTTACGCCCGCTTATTGCAATGGATAAACTAGAAATTATTGATTTGGCTCAGAAACTAGATACGTTTGAAATTTCTAATTTACCGTATGAGGATTGCTGTACAGTATTCACACCAGCAAGTCCAAAAACGCAACCAAAGAGGGAAAAAGTGAATTACTATGAAAGTTTTGTTGAGTTTGAGCCATTAATTGAAAAGGCGATTCAAAATATAGAAACAATTACTGTTGTTCCAAATCAACAAACTATCGAAAAGGAAATGGAAGAATTATTCTGATTATCTAGCAATTACCAAGAATGAAGCCATGTGTTTTTACACACTCTATAATCACAAGGAGGTGAACAACACATGGCAAACAACAACAACTCAAATCAATTATTAGTTCCAGGAGTAGAACAAGCTCTTGAGCAAATGAAGTATGAAATTGCTTCTGAATTTGGTGTACAGCTTGGTGCTGATACAACATCACGTGCGAACGGTTCAGTTGGAGGAGAAATTACAAAACGTCTTGTCCAAATGGCTGAGCAACAATTAGGTGGCGGATTTTCAAAATAATTGAATAATATGGCTGCAGGAAGCGGGGATTATACCCGCTTCCTTCTTTCGTGTGTTCGACAATATTATATGTAGTATTTTGGCATAAAAACAATTAATTAGCAAAATTGCGAATAATTATTGAAAAAAATGTAATTTATGGTAAAATACTTGTATATAAGTAGGGAGGTGTTGAAAACAAACTAAACCAAATTGAAATAAGTAAGTTCATATACAATAGCAAATAATTATTTTAAAATTTACAGGAAATTAGTGTATAATAAAATTATGACCAGGTATAAATATTAAGTTATAGTAACACATATATAAGTTGGCTATTAGAGGGGGAAACGGAATGAAACGCGAGCATTTATTAGCACCACAACAATATAACTTAGTTAGTGAAGTAGAAAAGTTTGCAGCAGATCCGGCCAAAGTTGCTCTATTATGGGAAAATGAATCTGGTGATAAAAAAACAATGACTTATACTGAATTGATGGAAAATGCTAATAAAATTGGTAACGTTTTCTTGAATCAGGGGTTGAAAAAGGGAGAAACAGTACTTGTTATTATTCCTCGTTTAGTAGAAGCGTACCAAGTATACCTCGCGGCTTTGAAAATCGGTTTAGTTGTTATCCCATGTTCTGAAATGCTTCGTGCTAAAGATTTACAATATCGTATTAATCATGGAGAAGTAAAAGCGATTATTAGCTACGAGGAGTATGCAAATCAGTTTGATGAAATTAAAGGAGAGGAATCTCTTTTAAAATTTGTTATTGGTAAACAAGTAGAGGGATGGTTGAACTTACAGGAGTTAGCTGATACAGTTTCATCAGAATTAGCGTTAGCTGATACGAAAGCTGACGATATGGCCTTTTTATCATATACATCAGGCACAACAGGAAATCCAAAAGGTGTTGTACATACGCATGGCTGGGCTTATGCACATTTAAACACGACTGCTGCAAACTGGTTAGGCATCAATGAAAATGATGTAGCATGGGCAACGGCTGGGCCGGGCTGGCAAAAGTGGATTTGGAGCCCGTTTTTAGCAATACTTGGTTCAGGAGCGACAGGATTAGTTTATCACGGTAGATTTGAACCGGAAAAATATTTGCAACTTCTAGAAGACTATAAGGTAAATGTATTGTGCTGTACACCAACAGAATATCGATTGATGGCAAAAGTCGATAATTTAGCCAAATATGATTTAGCTCAGCTGCGTAGCGCTGTATCTGCAGGAGAGCCATTAAACCAAAAAGTATTTGAAGTATTTAAACAGCATTTTAATGTTGAAGTACGTGATGGATATGGTCAAACGGAAAATACATTGCTGATTGGTGTTACAAAAGGAATGGAAATTAAGCCAGGGTCAATGGGGAAACCAACTCCAGGGAATACGGTAGAAATCATTGACGAAGATGGTAATCCGTGTCCAGTTGGAGTAGTAGGAGACATTGCTGTTCACGTGGATACTCCTGCCCTATTTAAGAATTACTATAAAGATCCAGAACGTACAGCTATGCAGTTCCGTGGTGAATATTATATTACGGGAGACCGTGCAAAGAAGGATGAAGAAGGTTATTATTGGTTTGAAGGACGTTCTGATGATATTATCATTAGTTCAGGCTATACAATTGGGCCATTTGAGGTAGAAGATGCTCTAATCAAGCATCCTTTTGTAAAAGAATGTGCGGTTGTAGCTTCACCAGATGAAGTACGCGGACATATCGTAAAAGCTTTCGTTGTGTTGCGAGAAGGTGTTGATTCTAGTGCTCCAAATTTAGTAAAAGATTTGCAAGAGCATGTAAAAGAGTTAACAGCTCCTTATAAATATCCACGAAAAATTGAATTCCTTGATGATCTACCAAAAACGACATCTGGAAAAATTCGTCGTGTGGAATTACGTCAACAAGAGGAGTTATTAGCTCAATCTAACTCATAAAGTATTGGAAGCCGCCAATTTTGATATTGGTGGCTTCTTTTTGAAATCATATAGATAAACTTCCATCAGTGAAGCCTTACTGATGGTTAGTCACGTTTTGGGAGTAGTAAACAGTCCTCATGTATCTTATTGGACATAGCAAGCGTTTGCTTAGGTGAGGAGTTTCCACAATAAGAGGTTGGGAAGACTAATAGCCAGTGAAAGGCAGTGTGCACTTACGCCCGTTGGAAAGTGCATGGAGGTACACGGATCGACTGAAATAGAATGGGACTAGCTGAATGATTAAAGACTGAAGTCGTGATGACAGTCATAGATGATAAAATCGTCTATAATAAAATAGGTTAAAAATTAATGTTGTAGGAAGAAGGCTTAGAATGAAACTGGATCAAGAAAAGGAAGGCATTATATACGCGGCGCTTTCTTATATAATTTGGGGAGTTGTAACGATTTATTGGAAACAATTACAGGAGGTTTCCTCAGGAGAAATTTTAGCACAACGAGTGTTTTGGTCTTTTCTGTTTATGGTGGTTTTATTAATCATGACGAAAAAATGGAAGGCCTTTATTACGTATGCGAAAGAAATTGTACGAACTCCTAAAAAGTTTTGGGCGTTATTTATTGCTTCTGTTTTAATAAGTGCTAATTGGGGTGTATTTATTTGGGCTGTAAATGAAGGAAGAATTTTAGAAACGAGTCTTGGATATTATATTAATCCGCTCGTTAGTGTGTTATTGGGAGTGCTTGTATTAAAGGAACAATTAAGTCGTGCTCAAACGTTTGCCTTTATGCTTGCGGGCGTGGGTGTTCTGATTTTAGGGATTCACTTTGGCTCGATTCCATGGGTTTCTCTTGTTTTAGCCATTACATTTGGTTTATATGGATTAGCTAAAAAAATGATTCAAACGGAAGCGGCGATTGGACTGACTCTTGAAACAGTCATGATGGCACCGATTGCATTAGGGTACTGGATGTATTTAATGATTCAATCAGAGTCTCGATTTTTCGATTCTACACCAACAAGCCTTTTGTTAATTGGCGGCGGAATAGTCACTGCCCTACCTCTTCTCTATTTTGCAAAGGGTGCTCAAAAAGTGTCGTTATCTTTACTAGGTATTCTTCAATATATTGCCCCAACTTTATCGTTATTGATTGGTGTGTTTGTGTATCATGAAACGTTTACGAAAGCGCATATGCTGGCGTTTTTACTTATTTGGTCTGCGCTCATTATTTATACGCTTTCTGTGACAAAATGGGGAAAAGCAACCACTGCAAAAATGAAGAAGCATGGAAAAATGGGAGCATAGAGGGATATAAATGTTGATTTGAAACTTTTTTAAGAGGGATTCGTATATAATAATGGATAGTACATAATAAAGGGAGGAAAGCCAATGAATGGGAAACGTTGGGCAGCTTTAGGGATTGCTGCTTTACTTTTTTTCGTGTCTATAGGAGTGAGTGCCGCTACATTCTTTTTTTCAGCTGATACGAAAAGTGTATTTGAAGATCTTTTTGCTACGGGAGAGAGTAGTTTTTACGAAGAAGTAGTAGAAGGTGACGATGTATTTAATAAAATTGCCATCTTTGATGTGGAAGGGACAATTTTAGATACAGGAGAGGACTATTCTATTTTTGGGGCAGGAAGTACATACAATCATCGTTCGTTCCTGAAGAAATTGGATATGGCAGCAGAGGATGAAACGATTAAAGGGATTATTTTACGAGTGAATTCTCCTGGTGGGGGCGTGTTAGAAAGTGCGGAAATCTATGATAAAATTTTAGCGCTTAAGGAAACGGGGAAACCTGTTTATGTATCGATGGGGTCGATGGCAGCTTCAGGCGGATATTATATTTCTGCGCCGGCAGATAAAATTTATGCAAGTAATGAAACGTTAACAGGTTCACTTGGTGTTATTATGCAAGGCTATAATTATGAAAAATTAGCAGAGAAGTACGGTGTAGAATTTGAAACCATTAAAAGTGGACCGTATAAGGATATTATGAGTCCAACACGTGAAATGACAGCGGAGGAACGAAAAATTCTGCAATCGATGGTAGACAATATGTATAACGAGTTTGTTCGAGTGATTGCACAAGGTCGTGGCATGTCACAGAAAGAAGTCCGTAAACTTGCGGATGGCCGCATTTATGATGGCCGTCAAGCGAAACAAGTTGCATTAGTCGATGAAATCGGTCGTTTGGATGACGTAATTGCCGGAATCAAAACAGATTTGAAGTTAAAAGATGCACAAGTCATTCGTTATACAGATGAAGCAAACTTGAGTTCATTCTTAAGCATGAGTGCTCAAAAAGTAATGGGAGTAGATGCGGAAACAGCGATTTTAACAAAGGTCCTCACATCTTCTAACTCTCCACGTCTCATGTACTTATATGCGGAATAGGAGGCGTTAGGATGACGGAACAAAATAATCCAAATCAAGAAGAGATGCTCCATTCCACGGAAGTAAACGATAATGAAAAAATGGCTATTTCAGCACCAATTCAAGAAGATATTCAAACAAGTGAACCTGCTTCTTTTGAGTTTGCGGGTTTTTGGATGAGATTTTGGGCGTATCTAGCGGATTTACTCATCATCGGTAGTTTAAATAGAATTTTGATTCATCCGATTTTCACCTTAACGGATCAGGGGGATAGCTATTCCTTTTTATCTGGAGAAGTAATTTGTACGACGATTGTATTTTATTTATATTTTGTGCTGATGACAAAGTTCTTCCGCCAAACGCTTGGTAAGATGATTTTTGGCTTGCAGGTGGTTGCTTTAAAAGAAGAACATATGACGTGGGGAACGCTCTTATTTAGAGAATGTATCGGTCGTTTTATTTCGAAGCTTACTGTCGTCGGTTATCTCATTGTTGGGCTATTGCCAAGAAAGCAAGGATTGCATGATATTTTCGCTGATACGAGTGTAGTGTTAGTAAAACGATAATAGAAGAAGGACTCTGGTGCTTTAGTGCCGGAGTCTTTTTTAGCTTCATTAAACAATTAATAGATGACACGATTTTTTGACCTCTTTGTGTGAGGCTGCTCTAACTCCAGGAAACGAGAGGGAAGTGCGCTTTTCTGACGTTTATTTTCATCTTCTCTAGGAGATAATGGAGGGTTGAAGGGGTGTTGAGCGGATGAAGTGGGTGCTGTTTGTAGGTCTTTTATTAATTGCTCTATTAGTACTGATTATAATTACGAAGATTAAGGTAGTATTCCGTTACCAACATGCTCATACGAATGACGAATTGGTGTTGAAATTATCCGCATGGTTTGGGTTGCTTCGATATACGGTGAAGGTACCTGTTATTCAAGTAGACGCGGACTCCGCTTCGGTCAAGGTGAAGGAAGAAAAAGGAACGAGTGATGAAACAAAACAAGAGGAAAATATGCGCTTTACGCCGAAAGAACTTATTCATTTTTTGCAGGATATAAAAAGTATGCTTGAGCATGTAGTTAATTTTCATAAGATTGTACGAAAGTTTCTTAGAAAAGTTCAAGTCAAACAGTTTGAATGGCGCAGTGTGGTTGGAATGGGAGATGCTGCTCATACGGGAGTGGCTGTGGGAGGATGCTGGACTTTAAAAAGTGCCATTATTGGTTTATTAACGAACTTTTTACACTTTCGAGTTATGCCTATTTATTCAATTACACCGGATTTTCAAAATCATCGAGCAGAAACATATATTTCTTGCATATTCCAATTTCGAATCGGGCAAGCTATCTTGACTGGAATCAAAATGCTTCGCTATTGGAAAGGTTCTAAAGTGAAGTTTAAATCGAAAGCATTAGCGAAGCTAACGAACAATTCCAATAAACAATCGATGTAGAGTGGAGGAATTTACATGTCAGATCATCCGATTCAAGGCTTAATGACAGCTGCAATGGAAAATTTGAAAGAGATGGTAGATGTTAACACCATTATTGGTGATCCAGTGGAAACTCCGGACGGAAGTGTTATTTTAACTGTCTCAAAGGTTGGTTTTGGTTTTGCTGCAGGTGGTAGTGAATTTACTCTTGATAATAACGGCCAAGGTCAGCAAGGCTCTTCTAAGCAGCCATTTGGTGGTGGTAGCGGGGGCGGTGTCTCCATTACTCCTATTGCATTTCTAATCGTTGGTTCTTCAGGAGTCAAAATGATTCATCTCGATGAGGGAACACATTTGCTAGAGAAAATGTTAGATTTAGCACCGCAAGTTGTAGATAAAATCCAATCGATGATGTCAAAGAATGATTCTAAAGCTAAGACACAACAAGCGAAACCAACACCACAAACACCAAAGCAGGAATTAGATTTTTAACGATGACTCGGCATAAGCCGGGTTCTTCTTTTTTGAGAAAATCTATACCGTATTTCTTAAAAGATAGCGACGGTTTGGAAGAAAAAAGCGTCGCTGCTAGCCGCTTACCTCATACTTTTCTTATTAATTGCAAAAATACGGTAAACCCCCTATTATTAAATTTGTACATATAGTTTATAAAGGAGGAATAGAAAATGGCAACAGTTACATTTATTAATAATCCGGTTACTTTAGTTGGTACAGAAGTAAAGGCAGGAGATAAAGCACCAAACTTTACGGTGTTGGCTAACAATTTGACACCCGTTTCTTTAAGTGATTCAAAAGGGAAAGTGCGTATTATTTCCGTTGTTCCATCCATTGATACAGGTGTTTGTGATCAACAAACAAGAAAATTTAATGAAGCAGCATCTACGTTAGAGAATGTAGAGGTATTGACGATTTCTGTCGATCTTCCATTTGCACAAAAGCGTTGGTGTGCAGCAAGCGGTTTAGAAAATGTTCAAACACTTTCTGATCATCGTGACCTTTCATTCGGGGAAGCATACGGCGTAGTGATGAAAGAGCTTCGTCTCCTAGCACGTTCGGTTTTTGTTGTTGATAGCAACGATGAAATCGTTTATGCGGAGTATGTTTCAGAAGGAACAAATCATCCAAATTATGAAGCAGCACTTGAAGCAGCGAAAGCCGCGAAATAAGTAAGTGAGGAAAGAGGTTGTCCCAAAGGATATCTTTGGGACAGCCTTTTTTTGAGTTTAAGATAAGCATTTCGACATCCAGTGCAAGCAGCTTTCGGGGACTAATCAAGGCGCTCGCGTGTTGTTCGTTGCAATGAAGAATTCTCTTAATCCATCTAAAACAACCTCTACGCTTGTATCCATTCGTTCTTCGCTATAAAATAGACAAAGCAGAAAACAGGAGGAATTATGAAGTGAAAATGACCCCAGTTGAACAATTATTTCAAGCATTCGATGAAACGACACAAATTCTACAAGAAGAACTTTCTTGCACATATTTAGATGCACTCGGAGAAACGGGTGAAAACTTTTTCCACGGAAAAGTTATTCAAGAAGAAGTAAGTGAATTATCGAAGAAGCGATTGACGAAGCATTGTGAGGCTTTTGCGCCTGAAAAATATAATAAAGAAACGATTCGCAAGGCTTATCAGCTAGCGATTTTAAAAGGCATGCAGCAAAATGTACAACCGAATCACCAGATGACCCCTGATGCGGTTGGCTTGTTCGTCAGCTATTTAGTAGGAAAGTTTACAAAAAATCAAAAGGATTTTACGGTTTTAGATCCAGCCGTTGGGACAGGAAACTTGTTATTTACGATATTGAATCAGCTTTCAGAGCAAGAAATTAATGCTTCTGGAGTAGAGATTGATGAGGCGCTGCTTGCCCTTGCCTACTCAGGGGCTAATTTACAAGAGCACCCTGTTCAATTTTATAATCAAGATAGTCTAGAGCCGTTATTCATCGATCCTGTCGATGTCGTAGTGAGCGATTTACCAGTCGGGTATTATCCAAATGATGTGAGAGCTGCTGATTATGAATTAAAAGCGGATCAAGGTCATTCGTATGCACATCATTTGTTTATTGAGCAAAGTGTGCGGCATACGAAGGATGGAGGATACTTATTTTTTATAGTGCCTAATAATATTTTTGTAACGGAAGAAGCACCGAAGTTGAATCAATACTTGAAATCCTCCACACATATTCAAGGGATGGTTCAGCTACCGCTTTCGATGTTTAAGAGCGAAGCAGCAGCAAAGAGTATCTTGCTTTTACAGAAGAAAAAAGAAGGCATTGAAGCACCCAAAAAAGCGCTTCTTGTTCAATTGCCAAAGCTGTCGAATTTTGAAGCAGCTCACTCTGTTGTGCAACAGATAGATACTTGGTTTGAAACAGAAAAAAAATTTTTGTGAGCTAAAAAGCCAGTGCCATCAAGGCATTGGCTTTATTTGAATTAAGCGAATATAAAAAATTGTTTGGATGTATGCGCTTACCATGATAAAATTAGACATAATACTACACAAATAGAGACGACATACTGTAACAGTAGGCAAGCTATTATAGTAAAGGAGTGAATTGGATGTCTAAAATAATGGCGATTAATGCGGGCAGCTCTTCTTTAAAGTTTCAGCTTTTTGAGATGCCGAGTGAAACTGTAATTACAAAGGGATATGTTGAGAGGATTGGTCTGAAAGATTCTGTGTTTAATTTGACAGTTCAAGGACAAAAAGTAACGGAAACGTTACATATCCCCAATCATGAGGTCGCGGTGGAATTATTACTAGAGAAATTAATTCAACATCAAGTAATCAGCTCATTTGAGGAGATTAATGGAGTTGGTCATCGAGTAGTTCATGGTGGTGAAGTATTTAGTGATTCCGTATTAATTACAGAAGAAGTAATTGAAGAGTTAGAGAGACTTTCAGAGTTAGCTCCTCTTCATAACCCTGCTAATATCACTGGTATTATAGCATTCCAACGTATTCTAGGAGATACTCCAGCGGTAGCCGTGTTTGATACAGCATTCCATCAAACAATGCCAAGCAGCGCCTATATGTACAGTTTGCCGTATGAATATTACGAAAATTATGGAATTAGAAAATATGGATTCCATGGCACATCCCATAAATATGTATCACAGCGGGCTGCTGAGATGATGGGACGACCTATTGAGGAATTACGCTTAATTTCATGTCATCTTGGAAATGGTGCAAGTATTACGGCGATTAAGGGTGGGAAATCAATTGATACCTCTATGGGCTTTACCCCGCTTGCAGGTGTAACAATGGGAACACGTTCAGGCGATATTGATCCAGCTCTTATTCCGTACATAATGGAGAAATCCGGGAAAACAGCGGATGAGGTACTAGATGTATTAAATAAGCAAAGTGGAATTCTTGCTTTATCTGGTTTTTCGAGTGATTTACGTGACATTCAAGATGCAGCTAATGAAGGAGACGAACGGGCTGAACTAGCACTTGAAGTGTTTGCAGATCGTATTCATAAATATATAGGTTCATATGCTGCTAGAATGGGCGGAGTCGATGGGATTATCTTCACGGCAGGAATTGGTGAAAATAGCCATACGATTCGTGCTAGAATTCTAGAAGGACTTGAATTTATGGGTGTATACTGGGATGAGGAATTAAATTTGATCCATGGTGAAGAAGCATTTATTAATTCATCTTTCTCTCCAGTGAAAATTATGGTTATTCCAACGAATGAAGAAGTAATGATTGCACGTGATGCAGCTGCGATTGCTTCTCAACAAAAAGTTAATGTCTAAATCTTAGCCTTCTTTTCCTCTGGAAAGGAGGCTTTTTGTATAAATTCATTCCGTTTCATGTTTTAGAACTGTTAAGTAATAATGAAGTACCTCCTAAAGGTATTCCGCAACATAGACAATTTTTTAAATTAGTAACTTTACTATGGTATACTACAAAAAAGTCCAACCATTTGATGAATAGTTAATAAATGGTGATTTTGTTGAAGGATATAAGGCTGCAGCAGAAGGGATTCTGTTTAAAAGGAGGGTTCGAACGATGGGATTGACCGTTCGTGAAGAGGCAATTTGGAATGAACTTAGCGTTTGGGAAAAGAAACTTTCACAGTATGAGTCAACAGATTTAGCGGTGTTATATGATAAATGGTTAGAGCTGACGTTTTCACTTCTTCCAGAAAAAACAAAAGAACAGTTTTTCACCAAGCTAGATAATTGGTTATTTCATTTGCATGCCATTGTACAAAGCTCACAAATTCAGCTCGATGCAAGAGAAAGAATTTTAGCTTCTGCCCGTGTATTCGATGAACAGATTACAACCATTACAGATTTGAATCAGTTAACAATTGATCAGTTAAATTACATAGTCGATCAACAAATTGCGAAGCATCGACTTTATTCTTTTACTCAAGGAGGAGCGAGTGGTTCGGGGGGGCTGCTCCTGCTTGGCGGGGATATTCCGGCGATGACGGTTATTAATGTTCGCATTGTTCAGTTGATTGCGATGACCTATGGATATGAGGTAAATACACCGGTAGAGATGATGCTTGCCCTTAAAGTGTTTCATGCAGGGATGATGCCGAAGCGACTTCAAGGAGCGGCTTGGGAAGAATTAATTCAGGAAATGAAGCTTAAGGAAGATGATTATTTTTATGTCGGGGATGAAGAGTTAACCAATACAAGTTGGATGGAGCAACCATTAAAACAGTTGTTGAAAGCAGTAGCGATTTCGATGTTTCGCAAAAAGCAGTTTCAAGGTATCCCGCTCATTAGTATGGCAATCGGAGCCGGTATGAATTATCAGGTGACCCGTAATGTTAGTGAATTTGCCCAAAAGTTTTATCAATATCGCTATTTGTATGAAAAACACCTTAAAGAGTGACTTGGAAAGAGAGCCGTTAGCGATTTGATATGATCTAAGAATGGGAAAATACAATGTTATGAGGTGGCATCTTGCTTGAATTCGATATTTTCGATTTCCTCGTTTTAACTGTAGTTGTTGGAGCATTTGTTTTAGGGATTAATATACTCGGTGATATTTTAGCGAAGTATTTTAATTAAGTTGCCTTGATATTTATGCGGGATTCCTTTAGTAGATGGCGATGTTTAGTTTGACATGTACTAGAGCCGGCGAAGATATGTTTGTTCCTTCAGTTCCCTTAGATATATTTTTTTCATACTATAAAAGAGGCTACCTAAATTTCTTTAGGTAGCCTTCTTAAGTATGTCTTTTACTACTTATATGTTGATTAGTACGATACCAGAGCCAGAGGTCGTTAATGATGGAAGCCATTTCAGCGATTTCTGTATTAAGTTCGCAGGATCGGGAAAAGTTATTTTCATTCGAAAGTGCATCTTGTTTTTGATTAATAATGGACTCTAAATCACGTATTCGATCTGGAATGCTGCCGCGAATGTTTTCCCATTGCAGAAGAATCTGTTGTTGTACATCATGTTCATATTCATCCCAGTCTTGGTTAAGAGAGGGGAGAGCGATGCCGAGACGTTCATCAAAGACAAATAGTTCACTCATTGTGGCTACTCCTATCTTGAATTTTTATAGTATTAGTGTACAATATTTTGGGCTGCGCGACTATGGATTCAAGTGTTTAAAATTGTTAATAAATTATTATTTAAATTCCAAAAAAAGACCTTGCATTCCTTTTATAAAGCTAGTATAGTTTTAATCAGAGATTGAATAAAAATAACAACGTATGAATTTTTATTCACAATGAAAGGGACGATGAAAAAATGGCAAATCCAAAGATTGTTTTAGCATATTCCGGAGGTCTTGATACTTCCGTTGCAATTAAATGGTTACAAAATAAAGGGTACGATGTAGTAGCTTGTTGTTTAGATGTTGGGGAAGGGAAAGATCTTGACTTTATTAAAGAAAAAGCGATTACAGTTGGTGCAGTTAGTTCATATGTAATTGATGCGAAAGATGAATTTGCAGAAGAATATGCATTAATTTCTCTTCAAGCACACACTTTATATGAACAAAAATATCCACTAGTATCAGCTCTTTCTCGTCCACTTATTGCAAAAAAATTGGTGGAAGTTGCAGAAGCTGAAAATGCAGTTGCGGTAGCACATGGATGTACGGGAAAAGGTAATGACCAAGTGCGCTTCGAAGTTTCTATTAAAGCGTTAAATCCAGATTTAGAAGTTCTTGCACCAGTTCGTGAGTGGAAATGGTCTCGTGAAGAAGAAATTGAATATGCACAAGAGAATGGTATTCCTGTTCCAATCGGTTTAGCGAGTCCATATTCAATTGACCAAAACCTATGGGGAAGAGCAAATGAATGTGGAATTCTTGAAGATCCATGGGCAGCACCACCTGAAGATGCATATGAATTAACAACTGCTTTAGAAAATACTCCTGACACTCCAGATGTTGTTGAAATTGGCTTTGAACTAGGTGTTCCAGTTACACTAGACGGAAAATCTTATAAACTAGCTGAACTCATTCTTGAGTTAAATGCAATTGCTGGTAAACACGGTGTTGGACGTATTGATCACGTAGAAAACCGTTTAGTTGGAATTAAGTCACGTGAAGTATACGAAGCTCCTGCTGCTATGACATTAATTAAAGCGCACAAAGAGTTAGAAGATATTACACTTGTTAAAGATGTAGCTCATTTTAAACCAGTTATTGAAAAGAAACTTTCTGAATTGATTTATGATGGTCTTTGGTTCTCTCCACTTCGTGATGCATTAATTGCGTTCTTAGCAGAAACACAAAAAACTGTAACAGGTACAGTACGTGTGAAATTCTTCAAAGGTCATGCAATTGTAGAAGGAAGAAAATCAGAGTACTCTCTATATGATGAGAAATTAGCAACTTATACAAAAGAAGATGAGTTTGATCACGATGCAGCGGTTGGTTTCATTAAAATCTTTGGTCTTCCAACAGCAGTAAACAGCATGGTGAACAACAAGAAGGTGACAGTGTGAGCAGCAAACTTTGGGGAGGAAGATTTACAAAGTCTGCTGAAGAATGGGTAGACGAGTTTGGAGCTTCCATTTCATTTGACCAGGAACTTGTTCTTGAAGATATTCAAGGCAGCCTGGCTCACGTTACGATGCTCAAGCAGACTGGAATCTTACCAGAAGAAGATGTAAACAAAATTATTGCCGGTCTAAAAGGTTTACAAGCGAAAGCGGAGAACGGTGAATTAACTTTTAAGGTTGAGATGGAAGATATCCATCTTAATCTTGAAAGTATGCTAATTAACGAAATTGGTCCAGTTGGTGGAAAGCTTCATACAGGTCGCAGCCGTAATGACCAAGTTGCAACGGATCTTCATTTGTATTTACGCAATCAAACGAACGATGTTGTAAAGTTAATTAAAGGCTTACAAGAAGCGATTTTGGAACAGGCGAAAGTAAATGTAGAGACACTGATTCCTGGCTATACACATTTACAACGTGCACAGCCGATTTCGTTTGCCCATCATTTAATGGCTTATTTCTGGATGTTAGAGCGCGATAAACAACGCTTTACAGAAAGTTTAAAACGAATTAATATTTCACCGCTTGGTGCAGGTGCACTCGCTGGGACAACTTTCCCAATCGACCGTCATTTAAGTGCTGAATTGTTAGGATTCGACGGTATCTATGAAAACAGTTTAGATGCAGTTAGTGATCGTGATTTTGCGCTGGAATTTTTGAGCAACAGTGCAACAATGATGATGCATCTATCACGCTTTAGTGAAGAAATCATTCTATGGTCTAGCCAAGAGTTCCAATTCATCGAATTGGATGATGCTTTCTCTACAGGAAGCAGCATTATGCCACAGAAGAAAAATCCTGATATGGCCGAATTGATTCGCGGTAAAACAGGTCGCGTATACGGAAACTTAACGGGGTTATTAACGGTGTTAAAAGGTCTGCCACTTGCGTATAACAAAGATATGCAAGAGGATAAAGAAGGCGTTTTTGATACAGTTAAAACTGTTGTTGGTTCATTGAAAATCTTCGCTGGCATGATTTCTACGATGAAAGTCAGAACGGATGTTATGGAAAAAGCAACGAAAAATGACTTTTCCAATGCAACAGAACTAGCGGACTACTTAGCTTCAAAAGGGATGCCATTTAGAGAAGCACATGAAGTAGTTGGGAAGCTTGTCTTGTTCTGTGTACAACAAGGCTGCTATTTAGCAGATCTTTCATTAGAACAGTTTAAAGAAGCGTCACAACTATTTGAAGAAGATATTTATGTCGCTCTTAACCCATATGAAGCAGTTAAACGCCGTAACAGTGCGGGTGGAACGGGCTTTGCTCAAGTAAAACTTGCAATTGAAAAAGGCGAAAAGCTTTTACAAGCATAATAAAAAATCTCGCTGCCTTTTTGGTGGACGAGATTTTTTTATTTAATGGTATAAAAACAAGCCTCTAAGCTACCAAAAGGGTTCTAGAGGCTTATTTTTTATTTAAGGATTATTTATTTGGCTTATGCTTCTTCAGTGCGGACAATCATAACGTCACAACGTGCGTGGCGAACAACGCTTTCAGATACACTGCCAATTAGGAACCGTTCTACAACGTTTAGTCCTGTTGCACCACAGACAATTAAATCAATGTTATGTTTCTTCGGCAGGTCTTTTGAGATTTGTCCCTTAGGAGAACCGAGGACAATATCACCAACGACATTCGTTACGCCAGCTGCTTCCGCTTGCTCTTTATATTTTTTAATTAAATCATTAGCGAATGTTTCAGAACGGTCGCGAATCGTTGTGTCATATGCTTCGATTGTTGGGTAATTTCTTGTATCAATTACGTGAGCTAAAACGAGTGTAGCATTGTCATTTTTGGCAATCGTAAATGCTTTTTGTAGTGCCCATTCTGCTTCTTGTGAGCCGTCAACAGCTACTAAAATGTTTTTATAAGTACTCATAGTAATAATCTCCTCCTCTTTTATACCCTTATTATACAATGGAAATTATGGATGATTTGTAACAAATTAGTGAATTTTGAAAGCACCTTATTATTCAATTATTGAATAATTTGTAGCGCTTTCGGATACTTTGTTAATATTTCACAGCCTTTGTCGGTGATATAAATATCATCTTCGATACGAACTCCTGCTATGTTTGGTACATAGATGCCGGGTTCAATCGTATACACCATTCCTTGTTGTAAAATAAGTTCATTTGTTTCGGTTAAGGATGGGTATTCATGAACGCTGAGGCCAAGGCCATGACCGAGGCGGTGCGGGAAGTATATACCATATCCTTTGTCGCGGATGATTGTTCGTGCCGTGATGTCGATGTCTTTGCATGTTACTCCTGGTTTACTTGCACTAATAGCGGCTTCTTGAGCTCTTCGGACTGTTTCATATATATCCGCTTGTTTGTCGCTTATATCGCCATAGGCAACTGTTCGAGTAATATCTGAGCAATATCCCTCATACACAATGCCTAAATCAAATAGGACAAGGTCACCCCGCCTTACTTTTGTCATTCCTGGTGTTCCATGCGGGGAAGCGGTATTTGTACCTGTGAGAACCATAGTGGAAAAAGAAAAATCACGAACGCCGCGTTTTTTCATTTCATACTCGATGGCCGCAACGATTTCTATTTCTGTTTTTCCTTCTTTTATTTCATGAACACCAATGTCCACCGCTATGTCGGCCAGACGACAGGCTTCGCGTAAGTTGTTGAGTTCACTTTCTGTTTTAATCATGCGCATTTGACGTAATTTTTCCTCGACAGAAACGAGAGCAGGGGCTGCGAAATAGTGTGTAAGATGTTCCGATCTTTCGACGTTCAGATGCTCTTTTTGAATGGCTAAGTATGAAAGTGTTAGTTTTCTTTTGCGCACAGATTCGGACATTTTTTCCCAAGGGTTTTCAATATCATTATAGCCAATGATTTCAGCGGTCCAACCGGCACGTTTCGCCTCTGCGACCTCCATTTGCGGACACACAAGGAAAGGCTCATGATTTTGAAAAATAACGAGGGCTAGCAATCTTTCGTGTGGGTCGCTTTGAAATCCACTGCAATAAAAAATCGTATCAGGTGCTGTTAGAAAAGCTGCGTCTAGGTTATTTACTTGCAACCAGCTTTGTAATTCGGTTATTCTATCATTCATAGAAATCCCTCCAAAAAAGTATAGATTTACCTTATCAAGAGATAAAATGAATGTAAATGTTAGAGGATTTGTAAGATAAAAAAAGAATATGTAAGAGGGACAAAAAGATAAGGAGTGTGGAAGAATGAAAGTATCTTTTCATGGACATGCCGTTGTGCAAGTTGAAACAAATGGGAAAACTATTTTATTTGATCCATTTATTACGGGGAATTCATTAACTGATTTACGTGTTGAGGATGTAAAGCCAGATGTTATTATTTTGACACATGGTCATGGCGATCATGTTGGTGATACACTTGAGCTTGCAAAAAAGCATGATGCACTTGTAGTGGGAATTGCTGAACTTGCGACTTATCTAGGCTGGCAAGGGGTACGTACTCACGGTATGAATATTGGCGGGAGCTATGAATTTGATTTTGGCAAAGTGACATTAACGCCAGCTTTTCATAGTACAGGCTATATGACAGTAGATGAGCAAATTATTTACTTAGGCATGCCTGCGGGAGTGGTTTTCTCAGCAGAAGGAAAAACAATCTACCATGTTGGGGATACGGCATTGTACTCTGATATGAAGTTAATAGGCGATAAACATGCTATCGATTTAGCATTTATTCCGATTGGGGATAATTTTACAATGGGGCCAGAAGATGCAGCCGCAGCAGCTAAACTATTGCAAGCTAAAACGGTTGTTCCTATTCATTACAATACATTTCCACCGATTAAACAAGATCCGAATCGCTTTCTTGAATTGTTGGAAGCAGGAAACGGTAGGATTATGGAAGTTGGAGATGTCATCGAGCTATAATTCAGAAAGCAGTCACGTTCTAAATGAATGTGACTGCTTCTTTTTTTATAAAACAAGCATATTTATGTAAAAAAAGGGGGAGTAGGATGAAACAGCGATTATTATTATGTTTGTTGCTATGTGGTGTGATGCTGTATTATGCGGTGCCGCGTTTGTCGTTACAAGCAGGGGGAGCGGAGAGTTTATTTGCGGCAAGCTGGCTCCTATTTGCTTTATGTACGATTGCTGGAAATTTAACGGCTTTATTATATTCACCGAAAGGAAAGCGTAAGCCAATAAAGAAAAAGGAATACAAAAAAATGCATCATTATTCCTAGGATTTGTGAAATTCGCTACTTCGCCTTATAATAAAAAAATAGGAATACCGTGAAAAGGGTGAAGAGCTTGGCTACTAAGCATGAACAAATTTTAAAATATATTGATGAGCTGCCGGTTGGAGAGAAAATTTCTGTCCGACAGATTGCTAAAGCATTGCATGTTAGTGAAGGTACAGCTTACCGTGCTATTAAGGAAGCTGAGAACCAAGGCTATGTAAGCTCGATTGAGCGTGTAGGCACGATTCGAATTGAGAGAAAGAAAAAAGAAAATATTGAGAAGCTAACCTTTGCAGAGGTTGTAAATATTGTAGACGGACAAGTGCTTGGTGGAAAATCAGGTCTTCATAAAACATTAAATAAGTTTGTTATTGGGGCGATGAAGCTTGATGCGATGATGAGGTATACGGAAGCAGGAAACTTGTTAATCGTCGGGAATCGAACACAAGCTCATGAGCACGCATTAAAAGCTGGGGCGGCTGTGTTAATTACAGGTGGCTTTGATACAGAAGAGCATGTAAAAAAGCTGGCTGATGAATTAGAAATGCCTGTCATTTCAAGTACGTATGATACATTTACAGTCGCGACGATGATTAACCGCGCGATTTACGATCAACTAATTAAAAAGGAAATTTTGTTGGTGGAAGATATTTTAACCCCAGTTAACGAGACTTCCTTCTTAGCCTCGAACGATTGCGTGAAAAAATGGCATGAATTAAATCAGGAAACAGGTCATGGTCGATTCCCAGTTGTCGATGAGAATATGAAAGTGCAAGGTGTTGTGACATCGAAAGATATTATGGGACAAGAAGAAGATACGTTGATTGAAAAAGTTATGACGAAAAACCCGATGACAGTAGGAGATAAAATGAGCGTTGCTTCTTCTGCGCATATGATGGTATGGGAAGGGATTGAATTACTTCCTGTTGTGAATGATAATCTTGTGTTACAAGGGATTGTTAGTCGTCAAGATGTTTTGAAAGCGTTGCAGATGAGTCATCGACAGCCTCAAGTTGGAGAGACGATTGATGATACGATTACAGGGCAGCTTGTGATGTCCGAAAGTCGAGGGAAAGGTGAAGAGGTCTATAGCTACGGTGTTACACCCCAAATGACGAACTATTTAGGAACGATTTCGACTGGGGTGTTTACGACAATAGTTACAGACTCTGCGAACCGTATATTAAAAAACTATAAGCGCGGAGATCTAGTTGTTGAAAATATGACAATTTACTTTATCAAACCAGTTCAAATTGATAGCACATTAGATGTTCAGCCGCGTGTGCTAGATGTTGGGCGGAAGTTTGGGAAAGTCGATGTCGAAGTATTTAATCAAGGAAAATTGGTCGGCAAAGCGATGTTAACTTGTCAATTGCTTGATCGATCATAGGAAAAGCGTAAGGTACTCGTTTATTAGTAATAGTGTTCGAACCTAATAGTGAACAAAGTCATATAACACAACAAAAAGGATAATCCATTTAGATTATCCTTTTTGTTGTACAATTGCTTCTGCTTCGTCTATGGCATAGGGGAGGTAAAATTTGTACATTTTGTACCCGCCGATTAGGTTTATACTACCAATTACAATGAATATACCTGCTACGATGTATGTGACCATAGATTGAAATAAAAAAAGTTGATTGATTCCGAAGAAAGTTACAAAAGAGCCTAATGCCATTGAAGATTTACTAGAAATCCATTTTTTCTCCATTGGTAAACGAGTTCGGAATGATTTCACTTTAAAAAATACGTAGAGGGCTAATGAAACAATAATGAATACAACGAAAATAGGCATGAATGAGCAACCTCCAATGCGAGAGAAATAATGCTGGTGCGGCTGATTGTTAATAATATCCTTTTTTTATATTGTACCGTCAATCATAGAAAGAATTCCACTGAAAAGCAATTAAAGCTTTTTATTCTTTCCTGTTTTTGTTTAAATAGACATAGATAGAATGAAAAGGGGAGTATCATGAAAGCGACTATTTTAGAGGAAATTAAACAGTATGAGAAAATCATTATTCATCGTCATGTTCGTCCAGATCCTGATGCGTATGGATCACAAGGGGGACTGGCAGAAATTTTGAAAGCATCTTTTCCGACAAAACAAATCTATACAGTGGGTAAAGAAGAGCCATCGCTAAACTATTTACGAAGATTAGATGTGATTTCGGATGATATGTATGAAGGAGCACTTGTTATTGTATGTGATACAGCTAATACAGCGCGAATTTGTGATTCACGTTATCTAAAAGGAGCGAAGTTGATCAAAATTGATCATCATCCGAATGCGGATCCATATGGTGACCTGCTATGGGTAGATACAAGCGCAAGCTCTTGTTCGGAAATGATTTATGAATTTTATTTAGCAGGTAAAGAACAAGGGTTGAAGTTAAGCGATGAGGCGGCAAGGCTGTTATTTGCTGGTATCGTTGGGGATACTGGTCGTTTTCTGTTTCAAAGCACAACGAAAAAAACATTTGCTTACGCAAGTGAGCTGATTCATTATAACTTTTCCCGTCCTCAGTTGTTCCAAGAGATGTATGATGTAAGTGAAAATATCGTTCGTTTGAACGGATATGTGTTGCAACATTTCGAGGTGCTTCCACATGGAACGGGTAAAATGATTATTACGAAAGAGGCTATGAAGAAATTCGGAGCAACCGCATCAGAAGCCTCACAGTTAGTCGGAACACTTGGTTCAATCAAAGGGGTAAAAACGTGGGTATTCTTCATTGAAGAGGATAATGAAATCCGCGTTCGTTTCCGCTCAAAAGGCCCAGTTATTAACACGATTGCTAGAAAGTATAATGGCGGTGGACACCCGCTAGCATCAGGGGCCTCAATCTATTCTTGGGATGAAGTAGACCGTATACTTGCTGATTTAGAAGAATTAAATCAACAGGCGTAATAAAAAAGAAGCCTTTTCGGCTCCTTTTTTATTGTTTAGGGAGTTATGCGATTTTTAGAGGGGCGCTAAGTGTTTCCATATTCAGCTTCAGCGCTTGTACTTCTATAATCGCTCTAACTTTACCTCAATATACATATCTGTATAAAAGATGAGTTCTGTCACCTCTAAGCGATATTTTTTTTTATTAATTTCGATTAGCTTATTCTCAATTGATTTTTTTAACAGTATTCTTCCATTGTAGATTGTTTTGACGTCTTTCGCAATGAGTGAAGCAAGGTCATCACGAATAGCCTCTTCAGTCTCAGCGATGCTTAATGAATCTAATTTATAGTAGTTCCCGTTGATAATCTTCACTTGTACGTCTTGAATTGTTAATCCTTTCTCCGTTTGTTCATTTAGTTTGTGATATTCTTCTTCCCAAATGGAGATTTTTTGATTTAAATTTAAAATCGTTTCCTCCTGCTCTTGAATTTTGACAATTTGTCTTTCTTGCTGAATACCGAATAAATAAAAGAATAGCACCCAGCTTATAAGTGAGCCAAGTGCTACTCCAGCAAGGAATCGTTGCCAAGTTGGATTGCGGTGATAAGGAGGAATTCTCATAAAAGATGCTCCTGGGTGAACCAGTTGATGATGAGTGCGCCAGTTTGGGCACCGCCTAATGCAGATAGAATTAACAGTACTTGTTTGATAATGTCTTTCGTTTCCCCGTTGAAGATACCGCGCTCAAAACTGTACATCATATCGAAGGTTCCACCGATAGCTGCTACAATCGCCCAAATACGTAAATTATCAGATAAGCGGAATACGGTGGTCATTGGAGCTTGTCCCGTAAAAAAAGCAGAAAGTCCACCGATGAGGGCCCCCCCTAATAAGACCCCGAGTGAAATAAAATAGCTATTAATAAAGGCCGGAACGAAAGCTTCATTCATTTTTCCTCATCCTTTGTCTATAATGTGGTTTACTCTATTTATATGGGATTGTTGCCGGTAGTATGATACAAGTTCGATAAGGAGAACATATTTTCTTTTCTAACAATTACCTCTATAATAAGGGAAAATAAGCTTTAAAAAGGAGGGAGAAAGATTTGTTTACTCATCTCCATATTCAGAGCGGGTATAGTTTATTGAATTCAACAGTGAAAATTGATGAGCTCGTCGCTAAGGCGAAAGCAGATGGCATGGAAAGCCTGGCGTTATGTGATCGAAATGTAATGTATGGCTCGCTTTATTTTTATAAAGCATGTAAAAAGTACGGTATAAAGCCCATTATCGGCTTATTAGCGGATGTTCTTGATCAGGAAGAAAAGGCATATCCTCTGCTTTTATTAGCGATAAATCAAGAAGGCTATCATCATTTATTGAAAATTAGCAGTGCTATTCAAACGAAATCACCGCAAGGACTGCCGAGAAACTGGTTGAAGGCTTATGCGAAAGGGTTGATTGCGATATCACCGGGGGCAGACGGAAAAATAGAAAGCTTGCTTGAAGAGGGAAAGACTGAGGAAGCGAAAGAGGAAGCAAAACAGTTTCTCGATCTGTTCGGGCCTCAGCAATTTTATGTCTCTATTCAACGCCTTCAAATACAGGGGGAGGACCAACGGAACACAGCGGTGGAGCAGTTAGCTCGAGAAATGGGTATAAAAGTGGTTGTAACGAATCCAGTTTATTATTTAGAGAAGGATGATGCACTGGCTCAAGAAGTGCTGCTAGCTGTTGGCACTGGGCATAAGATGGATGATGAAGAGCGACAAGTATTACCTTCCCGGCAATTTTATTTAAAAAGCATGGAAGAGATGCTAGAGCTTTTTGCGGATAAAGGAGAGGAGTTACAAAATACGCAATATATTACGGCACAATGTCAGGTCAATCTCTCATTTCAGCGTGCGCTTTTGCCGAAATATCCAACTAATCAGGGTGTTTCTAGTGATGAGATGTTAGAAGCTATTTGTTTTAAAGGGTTGAAAAAGAGGAAATCCCAACCATCTCCACAGTATGAAGAGCGGCTGCGCTATGAATTAGATGTAATTAAACGGATGAAATTCAGCGATTACTTCTTGATTGTATGGGACTTTATGAAGTTCGCAAGAGAAAATCAAATTTTAACGGGACCGGGGCGGGGGTCAGCAGCGGGATCTATGGTGGCGTATGTATTGCAAATCACCAATGTCGACCCGATTGAGCACTCTCTTCTTTTTGAGCGGTTTTTAAATCCAGAGCGAGTGACGATGCCGGATATTGATATTGATTTTCCAGATCATCGCCGTGAAGAAGTTATTGAATATGTTGTCCAAAAATATGGTGAACTTCATGTAGCGCAAATTATTACGTTTGGAACGATGGCAGCCAAAGCAGCGTTGCGCGATACAGGCCGAGTTTTCGGCCTAGATTCAAAAGAGCAGGAAACATTATCGAAAATGATGCCCAATCGATTGGGCATCACATTAAAGGAAGCTTATCAAGAATCTAAGCGCCTTCAAGCATTTGTTCAAGAAAACGAGCGTTATCAAATGCTTTTCTCAATTGCAATGAAGCTGGAAGGATTGCCAAGGCACACGTCTACCCATGCAGCGGGTGTCATTATTAGCGATATACCGCTTACGGACATTATCCCTATTCAAACGGGACATGCCGGTATCTATTTAACACAATTTCCGATGGATCTTCTTGAGGAAATAGGCCTCTTAAAAATGGATTTCCTCGGTTTACGGAACTTAACGCTCATGGAACAGATTTTAACCAGTATTGAAAAAGGCACAGGTGAGAAAATTGATTTAGTGAAAATCCCGATGGATGATCAGGACACTTTTACGTTGTTTAGTAAAGGTGAAACGACAGGTGTGTTTCAGTTTGAATCAGAGGGGATTCGCAAAGTGCTTGTTAAGTTAAAACCAACGCACTTTGAAGATATTGTCGCAGTCAATGCCTTGTACCGGCCGGGACCGATGGAGAATATCCCTCAATTTATTGAGAGAAAACATGGATTAGCTCCAATTGATTACCATCATCCAGATTTACAGGAAATTCTTGAGTCAACGTATGGTGTTATCGTGTATCAAGAGCAAATTATACAAATTGCTTCTAAACTTGCAGGATTTTCACTGGGAGAGGCCGACTTATTACGTCGAGCAGTTTCAAAAAAAAAGAAGGAAATTTTAGATAAAGAGCGAAATCATTTTGTTATCGGTGCGAAAAATAAAGGTTATTCTGACAAAATCGCTTCGAGCATATATAATTTAATTGTTCGCTTTGCAAACTATGGTTTTAATCGAAGTCATGCGGTTGCTTATAGTGTCATTGCTTATCAATTAGCCTATTTAAAAGCGAATTATCCGGCTCATTTCATGGCAGCGTTAATGACTTCCGCCATCGGAAATGAGGATAAAATTGCTCAATATGTTCGCGAGGCTAAGAAAAAAGGGATGATGATTCAATCGCCTTCTATTAATCGTAGTACTTATCCGTTTATAGCCCGACAAGATGGCATTCAATATAGTCTTGGAGCTATTAAAGGAATAGGAAGAACCGTTTTACGTGAGATTTTCTCGGCACGTCGCAATGGGAGATTCAGTGATTTGTTTGACTTCTGCTTACGTGTTTCCGGAAAAATTGTCACTCGTAAAGTGTTGGAGGTGCTCATCCATTCAGGTGCCTTTGATGAGTTTGGTCGTGACCGAGCAACGCTTTTAGCTAGCCTTGATGTCGCTCTTCATCATGCAGAGTTAGTAAAGCCAAATGAAGATTTGCTGGATTTATTGGTGGATGGAGAATTTTCACTGAAACCTAAGTATGTTGAAGTAGAGCCAATTCGTTTAGAAGACAAGCTGCAGTTTGAAAAAAACGTACTAGGTCTCTATTTATCTAATCATCCGGTGAGCAGTTATCAAAAGCTATTTAAGCATTTTGGCTGTATATCGATTGAAGAAGCGACAAGAAAGAAAGAAGCAAAGGCATTGCTGGGTGTCTATATTTCGGCAGTGAAGACTATTCGGACGAAAAAAGGAGAGATGATGGCTTTTCTGACTATTAGCGACGAAGACGGCGATTTAGAAGCTGTTGTTTTTCCGAATAGTTATCGACAGTTTGCTGAAACAATTCAAACAAATGCAATAGTCATGTTACAAGGTACATTGGAAGAACGCGATGGAAAGCTTCAACTAAATGTCCAACAAATCTATTCAATCGATGAAGCTAAGCAACTGGCAGGCGAAGAAACAGGAACCCTTTTTATAAAAATAGAAAGCGATAAGCAAACAAAAGATATCTTATTACAAATTAAAAAAATCTTATTACAACATAATGGCAAAACAAAAGTAATGCTTTACTACGAACGGGAAAATCGTTATGTACAGCTATCTCTATGGGATTGGGTTCAGCCTAATGACCGTCTACATAATCGGTTAATTGACATTGTTGGAAATGGAAATGTCATCCTGAAGAGAGACTGACTGTTTACAATGGTCATAGTTATGTTAGAATGATTAAGTAGACCAGTGTGGTCTGACCAATTAAGTTCGTACTTTTTGATTATTGCCTAATTAGTTCAAGGAGTGAGAACATTGACATTAAGAGAACAAGCATTGCATATGCATCGTACAAACCAAGGGAAGTTAGAGACGGTTTCAAAAGTACCAGTTCGAAATGCAGAGGATTTAAGTTTGGCATACTCTCCTGGTGTAGCGGAGCCGTGCAAAGAAATTTATGAAAAACCAGAAACCGTATATGATTATACGATGAAAGGAAACACCGTAGCGGTTGTTTCCGATGGAACGGCTGTACTTGGACTTGGAAATATTGGTCCTGAAGCTGCGATGCCTGTTATGGAAGGGAAAGCTTTATTGTTTAAAAGCTTTGCCGGAGTCGATGCTTTTCCGATTTGTTTAAAAACGACTGAAGTGGATAAAATTATAGAAACTGTAAAACTACTTGAACCTACATTTGGCGGAGTGAATCTAGAGGATATTGCCGCTCCAAATTGCTTTGAGATTGAAGAAAGATTGAAGAAAGAAACAAATATTCCGATTTTTCATGATGACCAGCACGGAACGGCGATTGTGACGGTAGCAGGGTTAGTTAATGCCCTTCGTGTTGTTGGTAAATCAATGACGGAAATTAAAATTGTCGCAAATGGTGCAGGGGCAGCGGGCATTGCGATTATTAAGTTGCTCTATAGCTATGGTGTACGCGACATTATTATGTGCGATACAAAGGGTGCTATTTACGAAGGCCGAACAATAGGGATGAATGATATTAAAGAACAAGTGGCACTTGTCACAAATCGTGATAAGAAGAGGGGTTCACTTGAAGATGTAATCAAAGGGGCAGATGTATTTATAGGTGTTTCTGCTGCAGGGGCACTAACCAAAGAGATGGTTGAGTCAATGAATGTCGATCCGATTATTTTTGCGATGGCAAATCCTGATCCAGAAATTTTACCGGCTGACGCTAAAGCAGCAGGTGCAAAAGTGGTTGGGACGGGACGCTCAGATTTCCCGAATCAAGTAAATAATGTGCTTGCTTTCCCAGGAATTTTCCGCGGTGCGCTTGATGTACGTGCAACGCATATTAACGAGAAAATGAAGGTAGCAGCTGTTCACGCGATTGCCGGTTTAGTAGAAGATCATGAGCTTCATCCGGATTATGTAATTCCTAGACCATTCGATGAACGAGTGGCACCTGAAGTAGCAGCTGCGGTAGCAAAAGCTGCAATGGAAACAGGTGTAGCAAGAATTAAAATCGATCCGGAGGAAGTAAAAGCTAAAACAAGAAAGCTTGCCCTCATTGGAAAAAGTGAGGCTTGATTTATGTGAGTAAGCGGCATTCCTCTTCCAAAGTTTATCTTGATGTAGTAGAAAATCTGCGCACTATGATTGAAGCAGATGGCCTGCTTCCAGGAGATAAAATTCCTTCAGAACGTGAACTTTCAGAGCGGCTCGCTGTTGGACGTTCTTCAGTTCGAGAAGCGTTACGTGCATTAGAGCTGTTAGGGCTTATTGAAACAAGACGTGGAGAAGGCACTTTTATTAAAGATTTCCAGGAGCATAAATTAGTAGAGCTTCTGGGAGCCTTTTTTTTACAAAATAATAAAGTAAATGAAGATCTAGTAGAGACGAGGAATCTAATCGAAATCGATTGTTTACGAGTTATAATAGCCCATGCTATAGATGATGAGATTGAACAACTCATACGTTGGGCTGAAAAAAACGATTTTAGTGATGAAGATTTTTTCTTACAAGTTGCGATGTGTAATCGTAACCGGTTACTAGAGAGAATTTGGCGAATTGTTAATAGTTATGCAAAAGCATCGACCTTTTCTGATACGAAAGTGAGTAAGCAAGCATATGAAACATTGCTTGAATATGTGAGAAAACGTGATGAAAATCAAGTTGTTGCAACATATATATCGCTTATCAGAAATATGTCGGAGAGCGAGTGACAAGATGTTACCCAGTTTTTAGTACGATTCTGATACAGTATTAGGACAAGATCGATGCATAGACTAGGCGGTAAAGGGAGGATTCCAGCTTGCTTAAAGAGCTATTTATAAAATCCAAGAAGAAGTATGCGACAATTCCAGTTGACCGTGAGCAGCAAGATGTTCCGGCTGGGATTATGATCAAATGCCCCAACTGTAAAAAAATCATGTATACGAAAGAATTAGTGAAGAATCAGAAAGTATGTCTGCACTGTGAATATCATCACCCTATGTCGTCTTTTGAGAGAATTGCAAGTTTGTTTGACGAGGGAAGTTTTACAGAATATGATCAAGAAATGATTTCTGTCAACCCGCTTGAATTTCCGGACTATCTTGAAAAAGTAGAGAAAGACCGAAAGAAAGCGAATATTAACGAAGCGGTCGTGACAGGAGTAGGTACGATTAATAGGCACACAATTTCAGCGGCGATTATGGATTCTAACTTCAGGATGGGGAGTATGGGTTCTGTTGTCGGTGAAAAAATTACAAGAGCTATTGAGCGAGCGGCTGAACGGAATATTCCGTTTATTATTTTTACCGCTTCAGGTGGTGCCCGAATGCAAGAAGGCGTACTAAGTTTAATGCAAATGGCTAAAACAAGTGCGGCTTTAAAAATGTTTAGCGATAAAGGTGGACTCATTATTTCAATTATGACTCACCCGACAACAGGTGGTGTGTCGGCAAGCTTTGCTTCACTTGGCGATATTAATTTAGCTGAACCAGGAGCGTTAATTGGTTTTGCTGGACGAAGAATTATTGAGCAGACCATTCGTGAGGAGTTGCCAGAAGATTTCCAAACGGCGGAATTTCTATTAAAGCATGGTCAATTGGATGCCGTCGTTTCGCGAACGGAATTAAAAGAAACCTTAACGACCATTCTTAAAATCCATACTCCAGGTGGTGAGTGGCAATGATTGGTGAATTAGAATTTGAACGTCCAGTCAATCAATTGCGCAGTAAAATTGAAGAATTAAAAGAATTAACGAAACATGCCGATGTTGATTTATCGAATGAGATTGTCAAATTGGAAGAGCGCCTGGCGAAATTAGAAAATGATGTTTATGAAAATATGAAGCCGTGGGATCGTGTTCAAATTGCCAGACATCCGGCACGACCAACAACGCTTGAATATATTTCATTGATTTTCGAAAACTTTATTGAACTGCATGGTGACCGTTGCTATGGAGATGATGAGGCCATTGTGGCCGGAATTGCACAGTTTAATGGACAGCCAGTGACGGTAATTGGTCATCAACGAGGAAAAGATACGAAAGAAAATATTCGTCGAAACTTTGGGATGCCACATCCAGAAGGTTATCGTAAAGCATTGCGCTTAATGAAACAGGCGGAGAAATTCCGTCGTCCGATTATTTGTTTTATTGACACAAAAGGAGCTTATCCAGGTAAAGCAGCTGAAGAGCGAGGACAAAGTGAGGCAATTGCTCGGAATTTGTTTGAAATGGCAGGATTAAAAGTACCTATTATTTGTGTTGTGATCGGTGAAGGAGGAAGTGGCGGCGCCTTAGCACTTGGTGTGGGTGATCGTATTTATATGCTGGAGAATTCAACATATTCGGTTATTTCACCTGAGGGAGCGGCATCTATTCTATGGAAAGATGCTACTCAAGCAAAACGTGCTGCAGAATCGATGCAAATTACAGCTCCAGATTTATATCGCTTAGGTGTAATTGATGAAATTATTCCTGAGATTAAAGGTGGCGCTCATCGGAATATGAATAAACAAGCAGAGGCGATTCAAGCTGTTTTAGAGCGCGCACTCAAAGATCTTCTTCTTTTGGATAGTGAAGAGCTTATTCATCAGCGGTATGTTAAATACAAGAAAATTGGTGAATATACGTTTACTGAAACGAAACAACAGTCAGTGACGGAAACAAAAGTTGAAGAACAATATACTAATTAATAGGAGCGTGTCGTCTTGGACGGCACGTCTTTTTTTAAGGCTTTGTGTATGCCTGGGTGTGATTAACAAGCTGATTTAATACAGCCTTGTTTAAAAAAATAAGTAAGAAACTTCTCGACACGTTTTGTTGTCTAGCTTCGCCGGCTAAATCACTGTGAATAAGATAAGAGTCACCAAAAGGCAAAGAGCGCCTTGAGGGGATTTTTTCTGTTTTTTATCTGATCTGAACGAGCTGGTTTTGCTTTTCTTAATTTCGTGTAAATCTTTTTTCGTTTGACTTCAATTTCTGCTAAGAGTAATGTAGGCTTAAAGCATTACGATTAATGATTAAGTAAAAAATGCCACGTTTAAATGATGAAGAGGTGAGAAGAATGAAGAAGATAGGTGTATTAACAAGTGGAGGAGATTCTCCAGGTATGAATGCCGCTGTTCGCGCGGTTGTTCGGAAGGCAATTTATCATAATCTTGAAGTATACGGAATTTATCATGGCTATCAAGGATTGATTGAAGGGGATATCAAGAAATTAGAATTAGGGTCAGTTGGTGATATTATTCATCGTGGAGGCACGATTCTACATACAGCTCGCTGCAAAGAATTTCAAACAGAAGCAGGTCAGCTAAAAGCCATTGAACAGTTGAAGAAATTAGGGATTGAAGGCATTGTTATTATTGGTGGAGACGGGTCTTATCGAGGGGCTCAAGCATTGACAGAGAAAGGATATCCCTGTATTGGTGTACCAGGAACAATTGATAATGATATTCCTGGCACTGAGTTTACTATTGGGTTTGATACAGCCTTAAACACGGTCATTGATGCAATTGATAAAATTCGGGATACAGCGACTTCTCATGAACGTACATATGTGATTGAAGTGATGGGACGAGATGCGGGAGATATTGCTTTATGGGCAGGGCTTGCCGGTGGGGCGGAAACCATCTTATGTCCAGAATATGATTACGATATGGAAGAGCTTGTTGCAAAGCTACATCGCGGTCATGAACGAGGAAAGAAACATAGTATTATTATTGTCGCAGAAGGTGTTGGCAGCGGTGTTGATATTGCAAAAGAAATCCAAGAAAAAGCAGGGTTTGAAACACGTGTTACCGTGTTAGGGCATGTACAACGCGGTGGTTCGCCATCTGCGCGTGATCGAGTGCTGGCGAGTCGATTAGGAGCTCGAGCTGTAGAGCTTTTGATGGAAAGTCAAGGCGGTAAAGCGGTTGGAATTGAAAAGAACAAGTTAGTCGATTATGATATTATGGAAGCATTGGCAAAGAAACACACAATTGATAAAAAAATGTACGATTTATCGGCTGAATTGTCGATATAATCCTTGTTTGAATTATGAAGGGGGTAACATCATCATGCGTAAAACGAAAATCGTATGTACAATTGGTCCAGCAAGTGAAAGTATAGAGAAGCTTATTCAGCTTATTGAAGGGGGAATGAATGTAGCAAGGCTTAACTTTTCCCATGGTAATCATGAAGAGCATGCAGTCAGAATTCGTAATATCCGTGAAGCTGAAAAGCAAACAGGCAAAAATGTAGCGATTTTATTAGATACAAAAGGGCCGGAAATCCGCACCCATAATATGGAGAATGATGCAATTGAATTAAAGGCTGGTTCGACTATCACTATTTCAATGACAGAAGTGCTTGGAACGCCAGAAAAATTCTCGATTACATATGAAGGATTACTTCATGACGTATCCGAAGGTTCAAAAATTTTGTTAGATGATGGTTTAATTGGTCTTGAAGTTATAAACATTGATGAAGTTGAAAAAGAAATACATACAAAAGTTTTAAATAGCGGTACATTGAAAAATAAAAAAGGGGTTAATGTCCCAGGTGTGTCTGTAAAGTTACCGGGTATTACTGAAAAAGACGAACAAGATATTATGTTTGGGATTGAACAAGGTGTAGACTTTATCGCAGCTTCTTTCGTTCGCCGAGCTTCAGACATACTTGAAGTACGAGAACTATTACAGAAAAATGATGGCACACGCATTCATATTATTCCTAAAATTGAAAATCAAGAAGGTGTCGACCGTATTGATGAAATTTTAGAAGTGTCAGACGGTTTAATGGTTGCGCGTGGTGATTTGGGTGTTGAAATTCCAGCAGAAGAAGTACCGCTTGTGCAAAAGGAATTGATTCATAAATGTAATGAGCTTGGAAAGCCTGTTATTACAGCTACGCAAATGTTAGACTCCATGCAGCGGAACCCTCGTCCTACACGTGCAGAGGCTAGTGACGTAGCTAATGCGATTTTTGATGGAACAGATGCGATTATGTTATCTGGAGAAACAGCAGCTGGACTGTATCCTGTTGAAGCTGTTCAAACGATGCATAATATTGCATCTCGTACAGAGACAGCGCTTAATTACCGTGACATTTTATCAAAGAGAAGCAAAGTTCACCGACATCAAGTAACAGAAGCTATTAGCCAATCTGTAGCACATACTGCTCATAATTTAGAGGTCGGCGCAATTATTACGCCTACAGAAAGTGGTCATACAGCACGCATGATTTCAAAGTATCGTCCGAAAGCACCGATTATTGCGGTGACAGCTCATGAGCATGTTGTAAGACGTTTAGCATTAGTTTGGGGCGTATATCCGCAAATGGGACCTAGAGCGAATACAACAGATGAAATGCTTCAAATTGCCATTGACGAAAGCTTACATTCTGGTTTGGTATCTCATGGAGATTTGGTTGTGATTACAGCAGGGGTGCCAGTCGGTGAGAAGGGCACGACGAATTTAATCAAAATTCATTTATTAGGAGATGCTTTATTAAAAGCACAAGGTATCGGACGGAAAGCAGCGAAAGGAAATGTTGTCATTGCGAAAACAGCGGCTGAAGCTTTGGAGAAAGTAACAGAAGGCTCTGTATTAGTAACGATTGGCTCTGATCGCGAAATGATGCCGGCGATTGAAAAGTGTGCCGCGTTAATTACAGAAGAGGGCGGTTTAACGAGCCATGCTGCAGTTGTTGGGGTTAACCTTGGAATTCCGGTTATTGTTGGGGCGGAAGATGCAACGAAGATTTTAACAGAAGGTCAAAGCATTACAGTAGATGCTAGCCGAGGCGTTATTTACGATGGAGATTCGCGCGTTTTGTAATATGATATTTTCGCTTGTTGGAGTAATAGGAGGTATAATGTAGGTATATACATTGTGCTGGAGGAATGTACATGAAATATATGTTGTTTTTACTCATTGCGCTGCCGGTCGTTGAAATTGCCATCCTATTGTTAAGTGGTCATTTAATTGGTATATGGCCAACGCTTCTTTTGATAATCATTACAGGCGTATTCGGTGTGTTTTTAGCGAAACGACAAGGAGTAGAAACATTGCGTAAAGCGCAGGAGCAAATGCGCTATGGTTCGATGCCAGGGCATGAAATCATCGACGGCATCTGTATTTTAATCGGTGGTGTTTTTCTGCTCTTACCTGGCTTTGTATCAGATATCATTGGAATTATTTTATTGTTGCCAATGACGCGCAATTTGTTTAAACCGCTTGTTATTGGGTTTATTATGAATAGAATGAATCGAGGAAGAGTCAATATTATTCGTTATAAATAGCTTAAGAAATAAATATAAGTTGATGAAATCGCATCTCTAAAGCAGAGATAAACATCCTGCCCCTTATCACAACGATAAGGGGCAGGAAAGCTGCTTTGGAGGTGCTTTTGTCTTGTAGAAGGGGCATTATTTATAGTGAATCAACGTAATTCATTCATGTTTTTGATTAAATACATAATTTTGTAAAGCGAGATAATCAGCTGTTGATCCGATGTCATATCTAGTGCCTGAAAGGACTTTTCCGTAACCCTTGTCCTCTTGAAGGACCTTTTTAATAGCATCTGTTAATTGAATTTCTCCTCCAATGCCTGGCTCCAGGTTTTCTAACGCTTTCATAATGGCGGGGGTAAATATATAACGGCCGACTACAGCGAGGTTGGATGGGGCGTTTTGTTGCGGTTTTTCTATAATATTTACAAGTTCATAGAGGTCTGGAGCTGCAGGTTTCCCATCAATGACCCCATAATTTTTTAAAAATTGCTCTTCTACTTTTGTTAAACCAATCACATGACTATTTTTTTTCTCATATATGTCTATTAACTCTTTTAATCCGCCGCCAACGATAATATCATCCGGAAGCAGTACGGCAAACGCATCGTTCCCTACGAAATGTTTCCCAAGACGAATGGCATCACCAAGTCCTTTTGCAGCTGATTGTCGAGTATAAACAATTTGAATATCCGGGATGTTTAATTGATGTAATAAGAACTCTTTATTTGTTTTTTTTAGAAACATTTCTAATTCTAACGAATAATCAAAATAGTCTACGATTAAGTTTTTGGAGCGCGAGACAATGATTAAGATTTGCTCGATACCAGCCGAAATGGCTTCTTCTACGACATACTGGATAGAAGGCTTGTCTCCGATAGGAAACATCTCTTTTGGAATAACTTTTGTGACTGGTAGGCTCCTTGTACCAAAACCGGCAGCAGGTATGATGGCTTTTTTTATCATGAGTACACCGACCTTCTTGACTGAAATTTCTATATACTATTCCTTTTTTTGTAAGTTGGTACTTCCTTAAGTAAATTCAGGCACCTGTCTTATTGGTACAGTACATATATTTTAGTTGTTTTGAGCTCATTTCAGCGTTAGTGAGCTGGAAATCGTTTGATTAGCATCGAGCATAGTTAGTTGAGATTAGTATGACCGTCTAAATTCAGCCCTTTTTAGACAGATGGATAATCAGGTTAACGCTTTAGTTAATAGGATATACAGAGAGGTTATTGGAAAGGAGAAGTAGACATGGAAATATGTGTAGTAGGGGCTGGTTATGTCGGATTAACATCCGCTGCTGTACTTGCCGATTGTGGCCATTCTGTTTGCTGTGTAGATACAAATAGAGAGAAGATACAATTGCTGAATCAAGGAGAGGTACCTATTTTTGAACCAGGTTTAAAAGAATTGATTATAAACAATAGAAATCGCTTAACTTTTAGTACCTCTGTTAAAGAAAATATAGGAAAATATCCAGTTGTTTTTATTGCTGTTGGAACTCCTTCAGCTCCAGATGGTCAAACAGATTTAACATATGTTGATTCAGTTGTTGACTTGATTGCTAATTCTATCACTTCTTATAAAACGATTATTACAAAAAGTACTGTACCCCCTGGGACAAATGAAGGGATTTTTCATAAGTTGATTCAAAAAGGTGTGAATCCGCAATTATTTAATATTGTCTCAAACCCTGAATTTTTACGAGAGGGTACAGCGATTGCTGACATGTTACATGCTGATAAGATTGTAGTAGGAAAACAAAAGGATGATCAAAAGTCACTCGATATTATAAAAGAAATCTATCAAAAAATAGATGCTCCATATATTGTTACGACATTATCCGGGGCGGAAATGATTAAGTATGCGTCCAATGCTTTTTTAGCTACAAAAATCTCGTTTATAAATGAGATTGCTAGAATTTGTGATAAGTATGATGTCAATGTTGAGGATGTGAGAAAAGGGATTGGTTTAGATCCAAGAATTAATCCACATTTTTTACAATCAGGGCTTGGTTATGGCGGCTCATGTTTTCCAAAGGATGTTCGTTCTTTAGAACACAGTGCATTAAAGAAAAGGGTAACACCGATTATTTTACAGGCTGTTCAATCAGTGAATTACACGCAAGTGGACTACTATATAGAAAAACTATTAACGGTTATTCCGGATTTTACTGAAATGACGATTGCTGTTTTAGGAATTGCTTTTAAGCCGCAGACAGATGATACAAGGTATTCACCAGCTGTTCAGTTGATTGAAAGATTAAGCGCTATGAATCCTATGGTGCATACGTATGATCCAAAAGCTCGCCTTCCGTTTGCTAAAAAAGAGAATGTGGTTCAATGTGAGAATATCACTCAAGCTATTACAGGATCGGACTGTATCATTATTGCTACTGACTGGGATGAATTTAAACAGATGGATTGGATGGAAATAAAAAAATTAATGAACGGTCATTGCATAGTCGATGCTAGAAACTGTATTGACCCAGAGTCTGTCGAGCAATATGGATTAAGGTATATTGGAGTGGCTCGCTCATGAAAATATTAGTTACGGGTGCTGCGGGATTTATTGGTTCTCATCTATGCGAAAAGCTGCTAACGGATTCGGGGAATGAAGTGATTGGAGTTGATACATTTATCGGGCCGACGCCTAGGAAGTTAAAACAACAAAACGTACAAAACCTCTTACAACAGTCGCGATTTCAATTACTCGAAGTAGATTTATTAACCGTTGACTTAAAAAGCATGCTTTCTGATGTTGATGTGATTTATCATTTAGCCGGAATGCCAGGTGTCCGCTCGAGTTGGGGAAAAGATTTTGATCCTTATGTTACGAACAATATTTTAGTAACCCAACGTCTTTTAGAAGCCGCGAAAGACCTACCTCTTAAAAAATTTATCTATGCTTCAACATCCTCTGTGTATGGTGAAAAAGTAGGGAAAGTAACAGAAGATGCCTATCTTACACCTCTTTCTCCATATGGAATTACAAAGCTTACAGGAGAACATTTATGTCATGTGTATTTGAGAAGTTATAACGTTCCTGTTGTAACGGTCCGGTTCTTTACCGTATATGGACCAAGACAGCGTCCTGATATGGCGTTCCATCGATTTATTGCTCAAATTCTTAAAGGAGAACCATTAACGATTTTTGGAGATGGAAACCAATCAAGAGATTTCACCTATATAAGTGACTGTATTGAGGGCATTGTTCCTCTTGCCTACCAGGAAGGGTTGATTGGCCAGACAATTAATATTGGTGGAAAAGAACGGGCGACTGTTAATGAAGTAATTGCTCTTATCGAACAAATAACAGGGAAACAAGCAAGCTTTCACTATTCGGAAACTGTTAGTGGGGAGCCGCGTCATACATGGGCTGATATTTCTAATGCGCAAAAGCTATTAGGCTATAACCCAAATATTTCTCTAAAAGAGGGTCTGGCTAAAGAAGTAGATTATATCCATTTTGTATATCGGATATGAGGAAGCGGACAGCATAGCCTTAAAAAAATCATAGATTAGCTGTCACGTAAAAGAATAGTCAACATATTTTAATATGAAGTCTGTTTACTTTTGGTTAATCATCACTTTGCAAAAAAGGAGATGTTCGACATTAAGATTGCATTCATTTGTACGGAAATGCTGCCTGTTCCCCCATTAAGAGGGGGAGCGATTCAAGTGCTTATCCACGGAGTGACACCTCATTTAAGTCAAAACCATGACTTGACGATATTCTGCATTACAGACCCCGACCTTCCTAATCGAGAAATCGTAAATGGTGTCGAATATATTCGAGTTCCGCGTGAGAATTATGTGTTCAATATCGGACAAGAGTTATCAAAAAAACAAGCAGATAAAGAATATTATGATGTCATACATGTATTCAATCGTCCTCGTGATGTTCTCATCTATAAGACTGCCATGCCAAAGAGTCGATTTGTATTGAGTCTGCATAATGAAATGTTTAAAGAAAAAAAAATCTCCACAGAAATGGGGAATTTGGTCGTTAGAGCCATGGATAAAATTATGAGTATTAGCGAGTATATCGGAACAACGATTACCTCGCGCTTCCCATTAGCAAAAAGTAAGGTGAAGGCTGTCTATTCGGGAATTGATTTAAAAAAATATAAACCGATTTGGAGCGAGGAGGCACAGAATTTACGAAGGGAACTGCGGCAAAAGTATGGGGTAGAGGATAAGAAAGTAATTTTATTCGTCGGTCGCTTAAGTGCGGTGAAAGGTCCTGACCTTCTCTTACAGGCGATGAAACAAGTGCTTAAAAAGCATCCTAATTCAGCCTTAGTCATAATAGGAAGTAAATGGTTTAGTGATGATAGAATTGATGATTACGGATTGAAACTGCGTCAACTAGCTGAAGAGTTAGGTGAGAATAAGGTCATTTTTACCGGTTTTGTGCCTCCGAGTGAAATTCCTGCACATTTTTTGGTTGGGGATCTTTTTGTATGTAGTTCTCAGTGGCAGGAGCCCCTTGCTCGTGTTCATTATGAAGCGATGGGTGCTGGGTTGCCGGTTATTACGACGAATCGCGGTGGAAACGCAGAGATTATAAACCATCTTCATAATGGAATTTTGATTGATGATTATGCGAATTTCGAGGCGTTTGCCGATGCTATTTCCTATTTATTATCTAATGAGAAAGAAGCACATTCTATTGCCAAGGCAGGCCGGGAGTTTGTGGAATCAAACTTTGGATTTGAGCATGTAGCTAAACGTTTAGAAGATCTTTACGTGTCTGCTATGAAAAAGAAAAAATCTTAGGGAGGTATTTGGATGGATACGATATTTTCAGAAGTGGTAAAAAGCGTAATCGCTTACTACCCTGTTGAAGTAAAGAATATTTATTTATTGTCTTTTAAAGGGAAGAAGGCGGTCTGGTCGATTGAAACGGATATTGGTGAGTTGATTATAAAAAAGGTTCCGTTTGATGAAGACCATATTACATTTATGGTGCATGCGATTGATTATTTAAGAGATAACGGTATTTACACACCGAGTGTTATCAAAGCTCATTCGGGAGAAGGGTTTGTAAAGGTAGATGGTGAATATTTTGTCGTTTTTGAAGCGGTTCATGGAAGATCACCAGAATACGAGTATGAAAATGAATTGTTGATGATTTTAAAGGGAATGGCTGCTTTTCATCAAGCTTCTAAAGGAATTGAATCTCCAACAGGAAAATTTCCTTCTTTTCTATTAACAGAGTGGAAATCAGATTTGAAAAGAAGATACGAGAGGTTAGTACAACTGAAGGAACAGCGGTTACAGGCGACGGACCATAATGAGTTTGATCGGCAATTTTTACTGCATGTCGATACATTTTTACAGCAGTGTCAAACTTCCATTTCAATGTTGAACGATCCAACATTTGATCAATGGGTGGAAGAAACGAAGGTAACGAAATCATTATGCCACCAAGACTATGCTGCAGGAAACCTTGCAATAGGCAGTGATGGAAACCTCTATGTGTATGATATGGACTCTCTAACAGTTGACCTCCCTATTCGTGATATGAGAAAAATTTTAAACAAGGTGATGAAGAAAGAAACAGCTTGGGATTTGGAACGCATGATCAAGATGATGAAGGCGTATCAAGAGGTTCATCCATTAACGAAAGAGCAGTATCATATCCTTGCTGCAGATATTTTATTTCCGCATTTATTTTATGGACAAGTCACGAAATACTACGATAAAAGAGAAGCGAAATGGACGCTTCAAAAGCATATTTCCCGAATCAAGGACATGGCTGCTACAGAAATAAGTAAAGAAAAAGTTGTCCAAGACTTTCTAACACGATTAGACGAGGTGGTTCAGAATGGATGAGGCGATGAAAAATCTTAATTTAGGAAAGCACTTGATGGCGGTGCATTATCCTTCTCTTGAAGTATTCGATATAGAGGTTATTCAAGACGAACCGATTAAAACGATTTGGAAAGCAGAGACATCGATAGGGACTGTTTGTTTAAAACGGATTAGGAAGTCCATCCCCATTGTGAAATTCACAACTGCAGCGCAAGACTATCTTTATGCTAAAGGCGCCCTCGTTGCGGGTATTATTCCAACGAAGGAAAATGAGCTCTTTTTTGTTCACGAAGGGTATGGCCTAGTGTTATACGAATGGATTGACGGAAGTGACTTGGAAATGGAAGAAGTCGAGGAGCATGCTTTTGCGGGATTACAGGGGCTAGCTCAATTTCATAAAGATACAGTAGGGTTTGTACCGCCTTCCGATTGTCAAACATCCAACCGAATGGGGGTCTGGCCTCATCACTATAACAAAATGCTTGAAGAAATGAAACAATGGAAAATTGAAGCGGAAAAGAAGACAACCCCTTTTGAACAAGCATATGTCAAGCTGGCGGACGAAATGATTCAGCTGGCCGAACAGGCTACTCAGATGTTTCAAAATTCATGTTATTTTGAATGGGTTGATGAAATTGGGGAATATGGTTATATGTGTCATCAAGATTATGGAAAAGGAAATGCCCTTCAAACGGAAAAAGGAGTGTACGTTTTAGATCTTGATAATGTAACGTATGATATTCCATTGCGAGATGTACGCAAACTAATTACGAAACGCATGGAGGAAATTGGGGCTTGGGATGTATCTGAATTAGAACGTTTGGTGAACTCCTATGAATCTATTTTTCCGTTAACGGAAGAGCAAAGAAAGATTCTCTATATTGATATGTTGTATCCTCATCAATTTTACGGTTGTGTAAAAAATCCTTTCAAAAAAGGTAAAGAAGGCGAAGAAAAGAAAATACTAAAAAATTACCGACTTGAAATGGAAAAACTTCCTGCTTTGCGCCAAGTATTGAACATAAATTAATGAACGAGGTGATGATAATGAGGTTAGAAGAAGAGTTTGTAGGCAGACGTTTGCAATATGCAGAATTATTAAAAAGGGTAGCAGCCCAGCTAGAAGAAGATAGCTTTTCAGTGAGAGGCAAAAAAATCGATTTTCCGGATGATGATATGGAGTATAAGATTAGCCATAAATCAGCATTCGGTGAAAATAAGCTCACGATTTCTATTGAATGGATTGATGAGCCAGTTTAAAAGATTTAAATGATTCAAAAGAAAAACAGACCCGAGAGTAAACATCTCAGGTCTGTTTTTCTTTCAATATATTCTCTTTGGCTAGTTGTACGGATATATACCCCATCCTCCCTTAATTATTAGCCGTGTTACATAACAAAGCTTAATTATTTAATAAACTATATCCACGTTTTATTTTACATAAAACTACAAAATTGGATATATACTTTAAATTTATTTGAAAATTCGATATATTTATAAAAGGAAGAAACTAAAATATCTGCAAAAATATTGATATATAAGGGTTTTTAAGGTAATAAATCTTCCAAAAAAAATAATTTATTATAATTTTTAGAAAAAATGGTGACAAACACGGAAAGTGTGTTATATAATACAAACAAGGGAAAGAAAAACTGTATTATAACATGAGGGGAGCTCCGAAGGGATGTGAGGAAGCGATATGGTTACCAAAGTAGAGAGTCTAGAAATTAATGGGGAGATAAAACCTGGTTTTGAGGAAATTCTTACACCAGAAGCTCTACAATTCATTGCAAAAATTGAACGGTATTTTGGTCCAAGAAGAAAAGAACTTTTAGAAAGACGCATGAAAGTTCAGGAAGAAATCAATCAAGGTAAAGTACCTCAATTTCTAGAAGAAACCAAACATATCCGTGAAGATAACTGGACGATTGATCCACTGCCGAAAGATCTTCAAGATCGCCGTGTAGAAATCACTGGACCAGTTGAGCGGAAGATGATAATCGATGCTTTGAACTCAGGTGCTAATCTTTTTATAGCTGATTTTGAAGATGCGAATTCGCCTACATGGTCGAATTGCATTGAAGGCCAAATCAATTTACGAGATGCAGTTCGTCGAACGATCACCTTCAAAAATTCAGATAAAAAGTTATATAAACTAAACGAAAAAACAGCTGTCTTAACAGTAAGACCTAGAGGATGGCATTTAGAAGAGAAGCATGTGCTTTTAAATGGCCAACCGATTTCAGCCAGCCTTTTCGATTTTGGACTCTATTTCTTTCACAATGCAAAAGCATTGATGGAAAAAGGGACAGCACCATACTTTTATCTTCCCAAATTGGAGAATCATCTTGAAGCGAGACTATGGAATGATGTGTTCGTTTATGCACAAAATGATTTAAAAATCCCACAAAGTACAATTAAAGCAACTGTACTAATCGAAACAATTTTAGCCGCTTTTGAAATGGATGAGATTCTATATGAATTGAAAGAACATTCAGCTGGCTTGAATAGTGGGCGATGGGATTACATATTCAGCTTCTTGAAAAAATTCCGTCACTATAATCATGGTATTTTCCCGGATAGGGCACAAGTTACGATGACAGTACCGAATATGAGAGCATATTCCTTGCTCGTAATCCAAACGTGTCACAACCGAAATGCTCCGGCAATCGGTGAAATGGCTGCACAAATTCCAGTGAAAGGTGATGTCGAAAAGAACGATAAAGCTTTTGCTATAGTGCGTGCAGACAAAGAGCGTGAAGCGAGAGATGGGTATGATGGAACATGGGTAGCTCACCCTGGCATGGTCAGTATTGTAAAAGAAGTATTTGACTTGCTTGTTCAAAAGCCCAACCAAATCTATCGTAAACGTGAGGATATACAAATAAAAGCAGAGGACTTATTGGAAGTCCCAACAGGAACGATCACTGAAAGCGGTTTACGTACTAACATTAATGTTGGCATTCAATATATTGCTTCTTGGTTATGCGGTCGAGGAGCGGTTCCTATTCACGATTTAATGGAAGATGCCGCGACAGCAGAAATTTCAAGAGCGCAAGTATGGCAATGGATTCATCATCCAAAGGGAATTCTTGAGGATGGTCGAAACATTACAAGTGAGCTATTCAAATCGATCCAACAAGAAGAGTTAGAAAACATTCAAGCGGAAGTAGGGGAAGAAGCATTCGCAACAGGGAGATTCATCGAAGCCGCCAAGCTGTTTGAAGAATTGAGTTTAGCTGATGACTTTGCCGATTTTTTAACGAATCCGGCATATGAACATCTTTCATAATAGTTAAATAGTTTCATAATTTTATATAAAAATTAGGAGGAATTTAATCATGAGAGAAGAAAGAGCAAAACAATTACAACAAAGCTGGGAAAACGATGCAAGATGGAAAGGGATTACTCGTCCTTATTCTGCTGAAGATGTTATCAAATTAAGAGGATCAATCGATATTGAACATACATTAGCTCGTCGCGGTTCAGAAAAATTATGGAACCTTCTTCATACAGAAGATTACATTAACGCACTTGGTGCACTTACAGGTAACCAAGCAATGCAACAAGTAAAAGCTGGTTTAAAAGCAATCTACTTAAGTGGTTGGCAAGTGGCTGCGGATGCAAACATTGCAGGTCAAATGTACCCTGACCAAAGCTTGTACCCAGCAAACTCTGTACCACAAGTAGTAAAACGTATTAACCAAACATTACAACGTGCTGACCAAATCTCTTACTCTGAAGGAAACACAGACATCGATTGGTTCGCACCAATTGTTGCCGATGCAGAAGCTGGTTTCGGTGGAGCACTTAACGTATTCGAATTAATGAAAGGTATGATTGAAGCAGGTGCTTCAGGCGTTCACTTCGAAGATCAACTTTCTTCTGAGAAAAAATGTGGTCACTTAGGTGGGAAAGTTCTTCTACCAACTCAAACAGCTGTACGTAACTTAGTCTCTGCTCGTTTAGCTGCGGACGTAATGGGTACACCAACACTCTTAATCGCACGTACAGATGCTGACGCTGCAGATTTAATCACAGATAATATTGATCCAGTTGATGCACCATTTATCACTGGTGAGCGTACACCAGAAGGATTCTACCGTACAAAAGCTGGTCTTGATCAAGCGATTGCTCGTGGTCTTGCTTATGCACCATATGCTGACCTTATCTGGTGTGAAACGTCTGAGCCGAACCTTGAAGAAGCTCGTCGCTTTGCCGAGGCAATTCATGAGAAATTCCCTGGTAAACTACTTGCTTACAACTGTTCACCATCATTCAACTGGAAAGCTAAACTTAGCGATGAAGAAATTGCTAGCTACCAAAAAGAAATTGGTAAGTTAGGATATAAATTCCAATTCGTTACACTTGCTGGTTTCCACTCATTAAATCACAGCATGTTCAATCTTGCTTTAGGTTACAAAGAGCGCGGAATGGCTGCTTACTCAGAGCTTCAACAAGCTGAATTCGCAAGTGAAAAAGACGGTTACACAGCAACTCGTCACCAACGTGAAGTTGGAACTGGTTACTTTGATGAAGTAGCACAAGTTGTATCTGGTGGAACGTCTTCTACAACAGCACTTGCTGGTTCAACAGAGGCGGAACAATTTCAAACATCTAATAAATAATTATGAATGGTAATCTTGCCTACTAATTATAGTAGTGAAAAATGAAATACTGTGTCGTGTCTATTACCTTACTCACAAAGGAATAACATGTATTGAAGTAAGGGAGTAACTCTACTTTAGAGTGAACCCCTTACTCTTTTTTTGGTCCGATAATAAATGCCCAAATTTCAGTAAACACGTTGGCCCGCTGCAGGGTGTTAATTATCACAAGGATGATTGGACCGATAATTAATCCCAAAAAGCCAATTAATTTATACCCAATAAATAGAGAAATAAGTGTAGCTAATGGATCAATACCGATGCTTGAAGAAAGAACTTTCGGTTCAATGAGTTGCCGTTGCACAACGACGATGATATACAGGACAGCAAGTCCAATGGCAAAACTAACATCTTCAGTCATTAATTCATAAATCATCCAAGGAATAAAGATAGTCCCCGTTCCTAAATAGGGAATAATGTCAATGAAACCGCAAATTAAGGCGATTGTAATAGAATAGTTTACTCGCATAATTAATAACCCAATTAAAATGGTAATCGTTGTTAAAGAAATCAATGTGCATTGAGCGCGGATAAAGCCAAATAAAGCTCGTTTCAGATCATGGACCACTCTTTTTGCACGAGAAGACACTTTATAAGGCAGAAATTTAGCCGTTAATCCTCCAAGGCGATGCCAATCTTTACTAATGAAAAAAGTAGCCATTAAGGAAAAAATAAGTGCTGTTATTGTATTTGGAAACCACCCAAGAATAGCGGGTATATTTTTTAAAATAAATTGAATAAATTCGCTGACGGCTGTAGTAATAGATTGTCCAATCTGTTGAACATTTTTCATGATTGTATCCTGCTGGGCAACATCTAGTCTGTTAAACAAGGTGGCGGTTTCATTATAAAAAGGAATAATGGTTTGGGCGATGAAGTTTTCGATGAATGTAACAAAGGTTTCAATATGTGTTGGAAGTACACTTGCTAAATAAGTCGTACCAGAGACAATTTCAATAATAAGTAATGTAAGAAGTCCAGCTAAGGCAGAAAAGATAAGCAAAAGAGAGAGTAATACAGCAAGGCTTCTTGGCAATCGTGCCTTTTTCTCAAGAAGGGTAACGAGCGGATTCATAAAGAAGGCCAATATGACGGCGATGATGAATGGGTATGTATAAGTTGATAAATAAAAAAGAGCAGTACAGCCTAAACTAATTAATGCAATGACGAAGAAACATCGAATAAAACGATAAAGATAGACGGAATTCAAAGCTTCTCCCCCTTATAAAATATTTGTATTATATAATTGTAACGATAGGAAGAGGAATTGGAAAGTTTTAACTAAGAAAGTGAGTAGATTTTTCATTTGCTTCATCTAAGAAATCTTTGAAAAATATACTTGTTTTGTTATGTTGAAATAATAAATAATAAGGGTAGCAAGGAGAGAGTGAATGGGTTCGATTGTGTTTTTACTGTTGCTTGGAATCATTGGCTGGCTTGGCAAGAATACATCGCTAATGGTTGCAGCAGGCTTTTTGTTATTGATGAAATTGCTTATGCTTGACACAAAAATATTCCCTTATTTAGAGGGAAAGGGGATTAATCTGGGGGTTACAATCATCACGATTGCCGTATTAGTTCCAATTGCAAGCGGTGCGATTGGCTTTAAGGAATTAGGGGAAGCAATTAAGTCTCCTTATGCTTGGATTGCTCTTATATCTGGAGTCGCTGTTGCTTTAATCGCTAAAAACGGATTAACGTTATTACAGCATGATCCGCATATTACGGCGGCGCTTGTTTTAGGTACAATTCTGGCTGTTGCTTTATTCAAAGGTGTGGCAGTGGGTCCGCTAATAGGAGCTGGAATCGCTTATATATGCATGAAATTGTTCGATTTTATGAACTAATAAAAAATAATGGGGATACTTTAGGAGTATACGGAATTATTGATTTGACTGGCTTTAAACAACGATTTATGAAGCGGGAAAGGAAGAATATAAGTGAGTTTTTCTAATAAAATAATAATTTTTTCACAATTTAAGTGCTTTTCATTCCCAAAAAAGTGATTATTGTTTATAATAAACATGTAACTGCTGAAAAATGATAAATAAGCGTCCGAATCATTTTAATGGGTGCGAAGATTACTTGTAAGCGTTTCAGGCAGTTATTGACTAAGCGCTCGCTAGGAAAAGTAAAACGCATATTTGATTTTTAGAAAACGGTAAGCGAACGATAGGTAGAATACATAGCATAGTCTATCTTTAATGTGAACGCTTTCATGAAGGAAGCGCGGTTTTTTCTAAAAATATATATGATTAGTTATAATACCTAGTTCTTGGAGGCGCTATATTTATACGCAATAAGTAATGGGCATAGGGGAATATTTTTTAAAAAGGAGAGATTTTATATGACAGCAACAAAAGGTCTAGAAGGTATTGTAGCAGCAACTTCATCTGTTAGTTCAATTATCGACGACACATTAACTTACGTAGGTTATAACATTGATGATTTAGCAGAAAACGCAACGTTTGAAGAAGTAATCTACTTATTATGGCATAAAAAATTACCAAATAAAGCTCAATTAGAAGAGTTAACACAACAAATTGCTGATAACGCAGAAGTTCCAGCAGAAGTTCTTAACCACTTCAAATCATACCCAATCGATAAAGTTCACCCAATGGGAGCTCTTCGTACGGCAATCTCTTTACTTGCACTTTATGATGAAGAAGCTGATGTAATGAGCGACGAAGCTAACTATCGTAAAGCAATCCGCATTCAAGCGAAAATCCCAACAGTTGTAACTGCATTCTCACGTGTTCGTAAAGGTTTAGATCCAGTTGCTCCACGTTCTGATTTAAGCTTTGCTGCGAACTTCTTATACATGCTTAGTGGAGAAGAGCCATCTGCAATCGCAGAAGAAGCATTCAACAAAGCATTAGTTTTACATGCTGACCATGAATTAAACGCTTCTACATTCACTGCACGTGTATGTGTAGCTACACTTTCTGATATCTATTCTGGTATCACATCTGCTATTGGAGCTCTTAAAGGACCTCTACACGGTGGAGCAAACGAGCAAGTTATGAAAATGCTTACAGAAATCGGTTCTGTTGAAAACGTTGAGCCTTATATTAACGCAAAATTAGCAAATAAAGAAAAAATCATGGGCTTTGGACACCGTGTATACCGTAAAGGTGACCCACGTGCGCCACACCTTAAAGTAATGTCACAAAAATTAACTGAGCTTACTGGTCAACCAGAATACTACGAAATGTCTGTTAAAATTCATGAATTAGTAACTGGTCAGAAAAATCTACCACCAAACGTAGATTTCTATTCTGCATCTGTATACCACAGCTTAGGTATCGAGCATGACCTATTTACACCAATTTTTGCTGTAAGCCGTACGTCTGGTTGGATTGCTCACATCTTTGAGCAATATGCAAACAACCGCTTAATTCGTCCACGTGCAGAGTACAATGGACCAGGTATGCAAAAATACGTACCAGTTGATGAACGATAAAATTTTTTAATAAAATAAAATTTTTTAAAAAATTTGTTTAATATTTCGACTGATTTGTAGTAAATTAATACATGTGAGTAAAAAAAGGTTAGCTGGCTCGCCAATTTGGAAAGAGCCACTAACCTTTGAATTTGAACCGGAGGTATAGACATGACACAAGGACAAAAAATCACAGTTACAAACGGAGCACTTAACGTACCAAACAACCCAGTAGTACCATTTATCGAAGGTGACGGAATCGGTCCTGATATTTGGGCAGCAGCTGTACGCGTTTTAGACGCAGCAGTAGAAAAAGCATACAATGGCGAAAAGAAAATCGAATGGAAAGAAGTTCTTGCTGGGGAAAAAGCATTCAACCAAACTGGCGAATGGCTTCCACAAGAAACTCTTGATGTAATCAACGAGTATCTAATCGCTATTAAAGGACCTCTTACAACTCCAATTGGTGGCGGAATTCGTTCATTGAACGTTGCATTACGTCAACAATTAGATTTATTCGTATGTCTACGTCCTGTACGTTACTTTGACGGTGTACCTTCACCAGTTAAACGTCCTGAAGACACTGATATGGTTATCTTCCGTGAAAACACAGAAGACATCTATGCTGGTATCGAGTATGCAAATGGTTCTGACGAAGCGAAAAAATTAATCAACTTCTTACAAAACGAATTCGGCGTAAACAAAATTCGTTTCCCAGAAACTTCTGGTATCGGTATTAAACCAATTTCTGAAGAAGGTACAAAACGTCTTGTTCGTGCCGCTCTTAACTATGCAATCAAAGAAGGCCGTAAATCTTTAACTTTAGTTCATAAAGGTAACATCATGAAATTCACAGAAGGCGCATTCAAAAACTACGGTTATGAAGTAGCTGAAACTGAATTCGCTGATCAAGTATTCACTTGGAACCAATATGACAAAATTAAAGAAGCTGAAGGTACAGAAGCTGCAAACAAAGCGCAAGCTGCTGCTGAAGCTGAAGGCAAAATCATCGTAAAAGATTCTATCGCTGATATCTTCTTACAACAAATTTTAACTCGTCCAAAAGAGTTTGATGTAGTAGCTACAATGAACCTTAACGGTGACTACATCTCTGATGCACTAGCTGCACAAGTTGGTGGTATTGGTATCGCTCCAGGAGCTAACATCAACTACGAAACTGGACACGCTATTTTCGAAGCTACTCACGGAACAGCTCCAAAATACGCTGGTCTTGATAAAGTTAACCCATCTTCAGTTCTTCTTTCAGGTGTACTTTTACTTGAACACCTTGGTTGGAATGAAGCAGCGAAAAGCATTACAGCTTCAGTAGAAAAAACAATTGCTTCTAAAGTTGTAACATATGACTTCGCTCGTCTAATGGAAGGCGCTACAGAAGTTAAATGCTCTGAGTTCGCTGACGAATTAATCAAAAATCTTTAATTCTTATTCAGATACATTTTATGAAAAAGCAGCTTATTTATAGCTGCTTTTTTCATTGTATAATCATATATATGGCATTGCTTTATCTGGGAAAATTTTGTATTATTACATATTGAAGGAGGAGAAAAATATGTCTCGTAAAAAAGTCTCAGTTATCGGTGGCGGATTTACTGGTGCTACAACTGCATTTTTATTAGCTCAAAAAGAGCTTGGCGATGTTGTACTAGTGGATATCCCACAAGCTGAAAACCCAACAAAAGGTAAAGCTCTTGATATGTTAGAAGCTAGCCCAGTTCAAGGTTTTGATGCTAAAATCACTGGTACTTCTAACTATGCGGATACTGCTGATTCTGACGTAGTTATCATCACTGCTGGTATCGCTCGTAAACCAGGTATGAGCCGTGACGATTTAGTTCAAACAAACCAAAAAGTGATGAAAGCTGTAACTCAAGAAATCGTCAAATATTCTCCAAATTCTACAATTATCGTATTAACAAACCCAGTTGATGCTATGACTTACACAGTATACAAAGAGTCTGGTTTCCCTAAAAACCGCGTAATCGGACAATCTGGTGTACTTGATACAGCTCGTTTCCGCACATTCGTAGCAGAAGAATTAAACCTATCTGTTAAAGATATCACTGGTTTCGTTCTTGGTGGACATGGAGATACGATGGTACCATTAACTCGTTATTCTTTCGCTGGCGGAATTCCATTAGAAAAATTAATCCCAGCTGACCGTTTAGAAGCAATCGTTGCTCGTACTCGTACTGGTGGTGGAGAAATTGTTGAACTTCTTGGAAACGGATCTGCATACTATGCACCAGCTGCATCGCTGGTAGAAATGACTGAAGCTGTACTTAAAGATCAGCGTCGTGTCCTTCCTTCAATCGCTTACCTTGAAGGTGAATACGGTTATGAAGGTATTTATCTTGGTGTACCAACAATCCTTGGTGCTGGTGGTATCGAACAAATCATCGAGCTTGACTTAACAGCTGATGAAAAAGCAGCACTTGATAAATCTGCTGAAGCAGTAAAAGTTGTAATGAGTGTATTAATATAAGTTTTTTATAATAGAGAAAAAAGGCAATGGATCAAAGTAAGTAGTTCGGATATTGTGGAGAAACAATCAAAATAGCATAGTAAATCGAGTATAAAACCGCAAAAGTTTTCTACTCGATTTTTTTATTGATACATAAGGGTTTATTACGTTTTAACAAGTAAAATAACATTACAATTAGCATTGCTTTTAACAATGTGACAATGGTTGTTGTCACACTTCCATTTCGGTTGTGATTTAGGCTGTTAATTAAGTGTTAAAAGAAAAAAACCAAAAATACAGGTAATTTATGTTAAATTATAAAGAGAATTGATAATAGTATGTTACTTATTTAAGAAAATGGCAGGATTGAGTTTATTTATATATTCTTAGGGGTGATGGTATGGATAATCCTTATAAAATAGCCATTATTGGTGGCACTGGTAAAGTAGGACGTTATATAGCTTCAGAAGCGTTAAAAAATGGCTATCAAGTACGTATGCTTGTTCGAAATCCAAAAAAATTAAAATGTAGCGATGATAATATTGAGGTTGTGACAGGTGATGTAGAAAATATTGATACAATAGTACAACTACTCGAAGGATGTAAAGTCGTTATAAATTGCTTTGGTCAACCTATGAGAGATACACCTATGTATAGCAGAGTTACAAGAGATATACTTAAAGTAATGAAAGAAAAGGGTATCAGGAGATATATTGGAGTTACAGGAGCTTCTCTCAACATCATAGGAGATAAAAAAAGTCCTTTAAATAAGATTGGAGCAAAGATGTTTGAAGTGTTCTTTTCCAAAATGATGAAAGATAAAAAAGAAGAGCTGGATATTCTTTTGGAAAATAAATACCTTGATTGGACACTAATAAGACTTCCTTTTGTAAAAGAGGGTGTTGAAATAAGAGTAGTTAAAGAAAGTCTTACCGATATGCCTGGAACAATGATTTCAAATAAAGAAATAGCAAGTTTTATAATTAGCCAGATTGATAACAAAGAGTATATTCATAAAACGCCTTTTATTGCGATTTAAATATAGAATTATCCTTATGCAACAATAGGGGCTTTAACGCCATAACCTCATTATAAAAAAGAAAGCTCAGGGCATAAAAAAAACTCTGAGCTTTTTGTATGCTATTTACTACGTGAATTAATTTGCGAATTCAACTGTTATTTCTTTTGTTATTTAAAGTTTTCTCCACAAAAACTGAACTACTTAGGCTCAAAGTCATTGCCTTTTTCTATGCTCAAAGAGAATTCAAACGTCTTATGCTTTCGTTCTAGGTCCATTTTCTTTTCTCTTCCATAATTAATATGTGTATAATAAAATGAGAATGAAGGTCATAGGAACAGAATGGATTGTAGGAGGAGAAAATGGCTAAGAGAATTCTTGTTGTGGATGATGAAAAATCAATTGTTACTTTACTTAAATATAATCTAGAGCAAGCGGGTTTCTCCGTAATAACAGCTTTTGATGGGGAAGAAGGACTTCAAACAGTGGTCGAACAGAAACCGGATCTTGTTGTATTAGATTTAATGCTTCCAAAATTGGATGGAATTGAAGTATGTAAGCAACTTCGTCAGTTAAAAGTCAATGTTCCCATTCTAATGCTAACAGCTAAGGATGATGAATTTGATAAAGTGCTTGGACTAGAGCTTGGAGCAGATGATTATTTAACAAAACCTTTTAGTCCGCGGGAAGTGGTGGCACGTATTAAAGCGATTCTCCGACGTGCTCAGCAGCAAGCCCCAATTGCGGAACAAGGGACACAAGAAGATGAGCAACCATCGTTGATTATTGGTGAATTAAAAGTTTATCCAGATCGATACGAAGCTTCATTTAATGATGAGCTACTTGAATTGACACCAAAGGAATTTGAACTGCTCGTATATTTATCAAGAAATAAAGGCAGAGTATTGACAAGAGATCAGTTATTAAGTGCTGTTTGGAATTACGATTTTGTTGGAGATTCGCGTATTGTAGATGTGCATATTAGTCACCTTCGTGAAAAAATCGAAAAGGATACGAGGAAGCCTTTATATATTAAAACAATTCGAGGACATGGATATAAATTAGAGGAGCCTAAACAGGAATAATGACGTATCGTAAAAAGCTTTTTTTTGCGTTAATTACCTTAATCATTGTTGTTTTAATTGCTCTTGGCGTACTGTTAGGGAATTTATTTAAAAATTCTTATGTACAAGCATTTAATGAGCAAATTCAAAAGGAAACAACATTTATCGCGCATTATATTCAAGAACATGGCGGGATTCATTCTTTTTTAGACCGGAATGATACAGTCGATTTAAAGCCGCTTATTGATTCAAATGTTACGATTTTGACCGATGAAGGGGATGTGTTATACGATTCGAATGAAGAGAAAATTGAGCATCCGGATCGCCATGCCAAGGTACTGCAACAAATTATAAAAGCGCAAGGACAAGAAGGCTATGAAGTGCCTGAAGGAAAAGCGGACTTTCATTATTATTGGCAAGTGATTAAGACCGATGATGAAATAGAAGGGTATATCGTACATAGTAGTGAAATTTCCATCATTGAACAAATGAATCAACAAATGTGGCAAATATTAACGATTAGTTTAGGGGCCGCACTTATCATTATTTTGATGCTTGGAAGTATGATTACGAAACGATATGCAAGACCGATTGAAGCAGCAACGATGACAGCTATTGAACTTGCTCAAGGAAATTATCGAGCACGAACGAGTGAGACTTATTCGGCAGAAACGAAAATGCTTATCACGTCCCTAAATATTTTGGCGAAAAATCTTGAAGAAGCACAAATTTCTAGAGAGATGCATCAAGATCGACTAGAAACGTTGATTGAAAACATTGGAAGCGGCGTTATTTTTATTGATAGTAAAAGCTATATTACGCTTATTAATCGTGAATATAAACATTTATTTAATGTCGATCCTATGCACTTTATGTTTCGTTCCTATTATGAAGTCATTGAATTTGAGGAAATTATTTCGATTATAGAAGAAATCTTTCGAACAGAACAAATTATTAAGCGTCAAATGAAGCTGCCGCTCGAATCAGAGCCAAGGCATTTTGAAGTGTATGGTGCTCCAATTATTGGTAATCACGATGAGTGGAATGGGATTTTGCTTATCTTCCATGATATTACTGAATTGAAGCGCTTAGAGCAAATTCGAAAGGATTTTGTAGCCAATGTATCACATGAGTTAAAAACGCCGATTACATCAATTAAAGGGTTTTCTGAAACGCTTCTTGATGGAGCTCTTCATGATGAGGAGACATTGCGCAGCTTCTTAACCATTATTTTAGAAGAAAGTGATCGTCTGCAAGTGCTTATTCAAGAATTACTGAATCTTTCGAAAATGGAGCAGCAAGTATTTGTTTTGAATCGTCAAGATGTTGATTTAATCCCGGTGTTAACAGACATTTCCACGATGTTATCAACAAGATTAGAAGAGAAGCAGCTCACATTAGACATCGTTGGTCCGGATCAAGCGTTCATTGAAGGTGATCTATCACGTATTAAACAAGTATTTATCAACTTAATGAGTAATGCTGTTAATTATACGTTAACTGGTGGAGCTATAAAGGTTTGTGTGAAAGAAGAGAAAGATACAGTCATTGTTGAGATTCAAGATAATGGAATTGGTATCGAATCAAAAGAGCTTCCACGAATTTTTGAACGCTTTTATCGAGTAGATAAAGCAAGAAGTCGAGACTCTGGAGGTACAGGTTTAGGGTTGGCTATTGTGAAGCATATACTAGAAGTGCATCATGGAAAAGTAACGGTTGAAAGTACAGTTGGTGTTGGTACAACATTTACCGTGACGTTATATAAAAAACTGCATGCATAGCAACGTTTGAAGGGTGAAGGCTACTAGGTCTTCACTTTTTTTATGGCTACGCTAAATAATGGAGGAGAGTGGATAAAACTACGCCCTAAGTATCATCTTTTTTGCAGAGTCCTATCCAATGATTGTTATTAAAAATTGGATAAGATAGATTCATTTTTAATATTTTATGAAACTTTATCCATTTCCGGGCGTACATACAGTATATATAGAGAAAAAAAGGAGGGGTTACTATCGCTAGTTTAAAAAGAATATATACGATGACAGGGTTAGCGTTGCTGATTGTAATTCTTGGAATAGTAGGTATATCTACTTGGTATACGGTAGATGAATCTGATCAAGCTGTGATTTTAACATTTGGAAAAGTAGAACAGACCGTAGCCGAACCAGGATTGCATTTTAAACTGCCGTGGCCGATTCAATCGGTGGAAAAGCTGTCAAAGGAGACATTTAGTTTACAATTTGGGTATAAACAGGAAGGCGGGAAAATTTCTGAGTATCCAAATGAAACAAAGATGATTACAGGTGATGAAAATATTGTGCTGGCGGACCTTGTTGTCCAATGGAAAATTACTGATCCACCGAAGTATTTATTCAATGCGAATGACCCTGAAGAAATCTTGTATAATACGACTTCTGCTGCCCTACGAAGCATTATTGGAAGCACAAAAATTGATGATGCCTTAACGTCAGGAAAAGCAGAGATTGAGGCTGATGTGCGTGAATTATTATCGCAATTAATGGGAAAATATGATGTTGGTATTTCTGTTTTAGCTGTGAAGCTTCAAGATGTAGAATTACCGAATGATGATGTTAGAAGTGCTTTTACCGCTGTAACGGATGCACGTGAAACGATGAATACGAAAATTAACGAAGCGAGCAAATACGAGAATAAACGTATGAATGAAGCAGAGGGAGAAAAAGCAGCAATCCTTTCAGCTGCAGAAGGAGATAAAACGAAACGAATAGAAACGGCACGTGGAGATGTTGCAGTTTTTGATAAATTGTATGCCGAATATAAAAGTAATCAGGAAATCACTCGTTCTCGTTTAATTCTTGAAACGCTGGAACAAGTGCTGCCGAATGCTGAAATTTATATTATGAATGATGATGGAAACACGATGAAATACTTACCATTACGTGCGCTGGATTCCAAAGCTGCTGCGACAAAGGAACAGACAGAGGGAGAAACGAAAGAGCAAAAATCAACGAAGGAAGGGGGAGCAGAATAATGAGCCCAAAGATTGTTGATTTAGAAGGTAAACGAAAAGATCATCTTCAGTGGCGCGGCTATGTGAAAGCTGGTATCTTCTTTATTATTTTAATTGCTTTACTTCTGATTTTGCTAACGAATGTGTATATTGTAAAAGAAGGGGAATACAAAGTAGTACGCCAATTTGGAGAAGTCGTCCGCATTGATAAGAGCCCTGGCTTAAAATTTAAAATCCCTTTTATTCAAAGTGTGACAACTTTACCAAAATATCAAATGAATTATGATGTATCTGAAGCTGAAATTAATACAAAAGATAAAAAACGAATGCTCATTGATAACTATGCAGTATGGCGTATTGATGATCCAAAGAAGATGATTACGAATGCTAGAACATTTGAAAATGCGGAAGCAAGGATGGAAGAGTTTATTTATTCTGTTGTTCGCTCTGAGCTTGGTCAATTGAATTATGATGAAATTATTAATGATGAAAAATCTTCAAGAGGAAGTTTGAATGATCGAGTAACAGAAAAAGTGAATGAATTGCTTACCCAAGATAATTATGGAATTCTTGTGACAGATGTTCGTATAAAACGAACGGACTTACCTGCTGAAAATGAAGAGTCTGTGTTTAAGAGAATGATTTCTGAACGAGAATCGAAGGCTCAAGAATATTTATCAAAAGGTGATGCGCAGAAGAATCGAATTATTGCAGATACTGATCGCAAAGTGAAAGAGCTGTTATCCACAGCAGAAGCGGATGCAGAAGTGATTCGAGCGGAGGGAGAAGGAGAAGCTGCTAAGATTTACAATAAATCGTTCTCCAAAGATCCAGAGTTTTATCAATTATATAGAACGCTAGATTCGTATAAAGAAACAATTGGCGAACAGACCGTCATTGTGTTGCCATCTGACTCTCCTTATGCAAGATTGTTGATGGGGAATATGAAGTAAACTATAATAGCCGTCATTTTTCTTTCTCCTTCTTCTCATGGTAGAATAGAGGAAGAAAATGAACGGTTTTATTTAGGAAAAGGGGCGGAACTCCGCATGAGTATGAGGGAGCCCATTATGTTGCGAAATACGTAATGTAGTTTAGGGATGTTAAGCGTGCGTGCTGCGTTCGCGCCGCCTTTGTTTTCTCCTTTATTTTGTATAAGGATGTAGGTGGAGTGGAAACTCTGTTGATTTGTAAGGGCGGAACTCCGCATGAGTATGGGGGGCCTATTATTTTTCGAAATACGTAATGTAGTTTAGGGATGCTGAGAGTGGGCGCTGCGTTCACGCCGCCTTTGTGTTTTGCCTTTTAGTCCCTGGATATAGGAGGAAGAATTGTTTGGATAAAAAGTTAGTATTAATAGATGGAAATAGTATTGCGTACCGGGCTTTTTTTGCTCTCCCCCTTTTGAATAATGACAAAGGGGTATATACGAATGCTGTATACGGCTTTACAATGATGCTGAATCGTATTATTGAGGAAGAGAAGCCGACACATATGCTCGTTGCGTTTGATGCTGGAAAAACAACGTTTCGACATGCGACGTATCAAGAGTATAAAGGAGGCCGCCAAAAAACACCGAATGAATTGTCAGAGCAGTTTCCGTTTATTCGTGAGCTGCTAGATTGTTTTGGAATTAAACGTTATGAGTTAGAAAATTATGAGGCGGATGATATTATTGGAACGCTCTCACAACAAGCAGAACAAGAAGACTTCGAAGTGAAAGTGATTTCAGGAGATAAAGATTTAACACAATTAACGTCTGATAAGACAACCGTTTCGATTACGAAAAAAGGAATTACTGATATCGAAGAATATACGCCGGCGCATGTGCAGGAAAAATACGGGCTTGTGCCCATTCAAATTACTGATTTAAAGGGGCTTATGGGAGATGCTTCAGATAATATTCCCGGCATCCCTGGCGTAGGGGAGAAAACAGCATTAAAGCTGCTGCATCAATTTGAAACAGTGGAAAAGCTTGTTGAATCGGTGGAAGAAGTAAGCGGCCAAAAGCTGAAAGAAAAGATTAATGAGTATAGGGAGTTAGCGTTATTAAGTAAGAAGTTAGCGACGATTTTGCGTACGGCTCCTATTGAAGTAGCCTTAGGTGAAACAGCTTATAATGGGATGGATTACGATAAAGTAATCGCTTTTTATAAAGAGTTAGGTTTTCAAACTTTGCTTGATAAGCTAGATGAGGAAAATGGACAAGACATTGAACAAGAAGAGATTGACGTACAGATAGTTGATGACATTACGGCGGATTTATTTACTGATGAAAATGGCTTATATATTGAAATGTTAGAAGATAATTATCATCATGGAGACATCATTGGAGTTGCGCTAAGCAATGAGCACGGGCATTTTTATTTTAGAGGTGAAAGTGCACTCAGCTCAGCGGCTTTCAAACAATGGGCTGAAGATGAAACGAAGTACAAAACGATATACGATGCGAAAAAAGCTATTGTGGCTCTTCGTCATCGCGGCATTGAATTAAAGGGAATTGACTTTGATGTATTTCTAGCTTCCTATATTTTAAATCCAGCAGAATCGGTTGAAGATGTTGCGGCGATTGTAAAAGTGCAGCAGCAACCACCGCTTGTGAGCGATGAGGTGTTTTATGGAAAAGGGGCGAAGCGTACCGTTCCTGAAGAAGCAAAACTAAGTGAACATCTCGCTCGTAAGGCGAAAGCGCTGTTAGCTTTAAAGGATTCTATGCTTACAAAATTAGAAGAGCATGAACAAGATCGTTTATTTACGGATTTAGAGTTACCGTTGTCCAATATTTTAGCTGATATGGAATGGCAAGGTGTAAAGGTCGATATTGAACGTTTGCAATCGATGGGGCAAGAATTATCTGTACGTTTACGGGCAATCGAAGCGAAAATTTTTGATTTAGCGGGCGAAGCTTTTAATATTAATTCTCCAAAGCAACTTGGTATTATTTTATTTGAAAAGTTAGGCTTGCCTGTTATGAAAAAAACAAAAACAGGCTACTCAACGTCAGCAGAAGTGCTAGAAAAATTAGAAGATAAGCATGAGATTGTAAAGGAAATTCTCCATTATCGTCAGCTTGGCAAGCTTCACTCAACCTATATCGAAGGATTGCTTAAAGTGGTCAATCCGAAAACAGCGAAAGTACATACTCGTTTTAATCAAGCGCTAACACAAACCGGGCGATTAAGTTCTACTGATCCGAACCTCCAAAACATTCCGATTCGCTTAGAAGAAGGACGAAAAATTCGCCAAGCTTTCATTGCTTCCGAACAAGATTGGTTGATTTTTGCGGCGGATTATTCACAAATTGAGCTTCGGGTACTAGCGCATATTGCGAATGATCCAGGCTTAGTTGAAGCGTTTCAGGCGGGGATGGACATTCATACGAAAACGGCAATGGATGTGTTCCATGTATCGGCTGATGAAGTGACATCGAATATGCGTCGTCAAGCGAAGGCTGTAAATTTTGGTATTGTATATGGAATTAGTGATTACGGATTATCTCAAAATCTAGGGATTACTAGGAAAGAAGCGAGTGAGTTTATCGCGAAGTACTTTAAGAGTTTCCCTGGTGTTCAAGATTATATGGATGCGAGTATTCAGGAAGCGCGTCAAAAGGGCTATAGTACGACGCTGTTGCATAGACGACGCTATATTCCGGAAATTACGAGCAGTAACTTTAATATAAGAAGCTTTGCGGAGAGAACAGCAATGAATACACCAATTCAAGGGAGTGCCGCAGATATTATTAAGCTTGCGATGATTAACATGAGTGAGCGTTTAAAGCGAGAAGGTTTGAAAGCACGGATGCTGCTTCAAGTACATGATGAGCTGATTTTTGAAGTTCCACCAGAGGAAATTGACATATTGAAGCAAATTGTACCTGAAGAAATGGAAAATGCTTTTTGCTTAAATGTACCGTTAAAAGTGGACTATAATTTTGGAGCAACGTGGTTCGATGCAAAATAAATGAAGATAGGTGAACATCATGCCAGAACTTCCAGAGGTAGAAACAGTCAGAAGAACGTTGGAACAATTAGTGTTAGGAAAAGAAATTCAAGAAGTATCCGTTTTATGGCCGAAGATTATTAAAAAACCAGAGCCGGTTGAACAATTTTGCGATGCACTTGTTGGACAAACGATTCGTGAAATCGGACGCCGTGGAAAGTTTTTAATTTTTACATTAGATGATTATTCAATGGTCTCGCATTTACGAATGGAAGGGAAATATGGAGTGTATCCGAAACAGGAGCCATATGATAAACATACCCATGTCATTTTTTCCTTTACAGATGGCAGCGAGCTTAGGTATCGTGATGTTCGTAAATTTGGAACGATGCATTTATTTAAAAAAGGAGAAGAGTTTGAGCAAGAACCGCTTTTGAATCTAGGTCCAGAGCCGTTATTAGCAGATTTTACGGTCGAGTACCTACGTCGAGCATTACGGAAAACCAATCGAAAAATTAAACCAGTTTTACTGGATCAACATATTGTTGTTGGTATTGGGAATATTTACGTCGATGAGTCGCTCTTCCGTTCTGGTATCCATCCTGAGCGGGTCGCTTCATCACTTACGGATGCCGAAATTACAAAGCTTTATCAAGAAATTATCGCGACATTATCGGAGGCTGTTGAAAAGGGAGGCAGTACGATTCGTTCTTATATCAATTCACAAGGACAAATCGGTATGTTTCAATTAGAGCTATTTGTTTATGGCCGAAAAGGAGAGAATTGCAAGAGATGTGGCGCACCGCTTGAGAAACTAGTTGTCGGTGGGCGTGGTACACATATTTGTCCATCGTGTCAGGTGCGTCCGTCATAAAGAAGGAAAACGAGTCTACTTCGCTTTTCTTTACACATCGGATAGGCTCTTTCCATATACTGTTTTAGCAACAGAATTGGAGGGAGTCATCATCGATGTGGTTACAGCTTATTATTCTTTCTATCGCATTAAGTATTGATGGGTTCGGAGTGGGAGTCACATTAGGAATGCGCGGTGTGAAAATCCCATTTCGATCGATTATTGTTATTTCGATTTGTTCGGGTATTAGTCTCGGTGTAGCCATGCTGATTGGTGAGTTCATTAGTCAGCTTGTCTCTCCTAGTGCGGCTGAAAAAACAGGTGGTGCTATTTTAATTTTGCTAGGCATTTGGCTTGTTTATCAGTTTTTTAAAAAGGAAAAAGAAATAATAGAAAGTCATTCTAAAGAAAAGATTATTTTTAACTTTGAAATTAAATCGCTTGGTGTCGTAATTAATATTTTACAAAAACCGACGGATGCCGATTTTGATAAATCAGGTACGATTAATGGCGTCGAAGCTCTCGTTCTCGGTGTGGCTCTTTCATTAGATGCTTTTGGTGCGGGAATTGGCGCGGCTATGATTGGTATTTCACCGCTAGTGCTTGCTTTTGCAATTGGAGTCATGAGCTCCATCTTTATTTGGAGTGGGCTTCAAAGCGGCAAATTACTATCAAAAAGCACGCTTGTGCAAAATTTATCTTTTCTTCCAGGGGCATTACTCATTATTATCGGAATATTAAAATTGTAGAATAAATTATAAAGGAGAAGGATATGGATCGAGTTATTGGAATTACCGGGGGCATTGCAAGTGGTAAAAGCAGTGTAAGTACGTATATTAGAGAGTTAGGTTTTGTTGTTGTCGATGCCGATGTGGCAGCTCGTGAAGTAGTCGAGCCTGGTGAAGAAGCTTATCATGACATAGTTAAAGCGTTTGGCGAGGACATTTTGCTGTCGGACGGGGGAATTGATCGTGCCAAATTAGGTACGCTTATTTTTCATGATGAAGATAAAAGACTGCGTTTAAATAGCATTGTCCATCCTGCTGTGAGAAAGAGAATGAAGGAGCAGACAGAAAAAGCTTTTCAAGATGGAGCGGAAACGGTCTTTATGGATATTCCTCTTTTATTTGAAAGCAAGCTGACGTATATGGTGGAAAAGTCTCTGCTCATTTATGTGGATGAAGAGGTACAGCTTCAAAGGTTAATGAAACGCAATGATTTATCGGAAAGTGAAGCACTCGCTCGCATTCATTCCCAGATGCCGTTAGTTGAGAAGAAAGCGTTGGCAGATGCTGTTGTTGATAATAATGGAGAATTAGAAGAAACGAAGCAACAAGTGCTTGCTATCCTAAAGCAGTGGGATATACGATAAAGTATAACGTTTGCTGGCAAGGAAGTTCTTTATCCTTTGTTGCGGGTTTGCTAAACTAATCAAATGGAGTAAAAAGTGAATGAATTTGATTAAAAAGAAGAAACTAACAATGTTTCTTCTTTTTTGATGAATAAATTTAATTTATTATAACATTTTTATAGCACTTTTTGACACAAATATGTTATACTAATTGTATATGAGGTTATAAAAAGTATAACATTAATTTCGGGAGGGTCCAAACAAAATGAATGCAAGAGTAGCGATTAACGGATTTGGGAGAATTGGTAGAATGGTTTTCCGTAAAGCCATATTAGATGAAGGTTTGGACATTGTAGCGATCAATGCCAGTTATCCTGCTGAAACTTTAGCGCATTTACTTAAATACGACACTACACATGGTAAATTCGATGGAGAGATTGTACCAGAAGAAGATGCACTTGTTGTAAATGGACGTCGTGTTCAATTAATAAATAATCGTGATCCAAAGCAATTGCCTTGGAAAGAACTAAACATAGATATTGTAGTTGAAGCAACAGGAAAATTCAATCATCGTGATAAAGCAGCTGCACATCTAGATGCAGGGGCAAAACGAGTTATTTTATCAGCACCTGGTACGAATGAAGATATTACAATTGTTATGGGTGTAAACGAAGAGCAACTAGACATTGATAAACACTTTGTTATTTCAAATGCTTCTTGTACAACAAACTGTTTAGGTCCTGTAGCAAAAGTATTAAATGAAAAATTTGGTATCGATAATGGTTTAATGACAACTGTTCATTCTTATACAAATGACCAAAATAATATCGATAACCCACATAAAGATTTAAGACGTGCCCGTGCTTGTGCAGGAAGCATCATTCCTACAACAACAGGCGCTGCGAAAGCTTTATCTTTAGTATTACCTGAATTAAAAGGAAAACTACATGGTATGGCGTTACGTGTTCCAACACCAAACGTTTCTTTAGTAGACCTTGTTGTAGATTTAAATCGTGATGTAACGGCAGATGAAATTAATGAAGCGTTTAAAGAAGCTTCTCAAAGCGAATTCAAAGGAATTATTGAATACACAACAGAACCGCTTGTATCGGTTGACTTCACAACAAATCCACACTCAGCTATTATCGATGGCTTGTCTACAATGGTTATTAGTGATCGAAAAGTGAAAGTACTTGCTTGGTATGATAACGAGTGGGGCTATTCAAATCGTGTTGTTGATCTTGTTAAATTAGTAGCAGCTAAATTAGAGGAAACTTCCCAAGTACATGCTGGTTAAGGCTTAAGCATGGAGTTTTATGGACCTACTGCAAAATAGCAGTAGGTTTTTTATATTGTTAGCGCTGTTAAATAATATTGTCAAAAATCCGCAATGTTATTTTGCTTGAAATTAACAATAATAATAAATTATTTCTGTTATGTTGAAAATTAAAAGTCGGTTGCAAAAGAAAATCAAACATATACTATGAGTCGTGAGCTTTTTCATAAAAGGCTTACCTAACGACTGCTTAAAGGGTTAGGACCTCTTTGGACTAACTTTCCCCGGTAGTTATTAATGTTCAATTTATAAAATTCCTAAATCTGTTTAAGGGGGAAGCTTAAACATGGAAACAATGGGTAGACATGTTATTTCCGAACTTTGGGGTTGTGACTTTGACAAATTGAATAATATTGAGTTTATTGAAAGAACATTCGTTAATGCCGCTTTAAAATCAGGTGCAGAGATACGTGAGGTAGCTTTTCATAAATTTGCTCCTCAAGGAGTAAGTGGAGTTGTTATTATTTCTGAATCACACTTAACGATTCACAGCTTTCCAGAACACGGATATGCAAGCATCGATGTATACACATGTGGAGATTTAGATCCAAATATTGCGGCAGATTATATTGCTGAAGCATTAAATGCCGAAACGCGTGAAAAGATAGAATTACCACGCGGGATGGGCCCAGTGCACATAAAGGCAACTAAAATAGGTGTATTATAAGGTTTGAACATACAGAGGTGCTGTAGAGCATCTCTTTTTTATAGCTCGGTATGTGTCGTTATTGATTCTAGCCTCGCACAACTGAGCCCTCAACTGTGTGATAAACAATATGGTGTACGAAAGTCTTTTTATGGAGACTCCCCGTTGATTTTGCTTGTACTCTTAGCTTCTTTTAGTTAAGATAATAATAAAAATGGAGTTCTCTCACTGTATATGATGTAGAGAGTAGTACATAAACGGAGCTGATAATAATGAGGTGCCCGTCATGTCAATACAATGGAACAAGAGTGCTCGATTCACGACCTGTGGATGATAGCAGATCCATTAGAAGGCGTCGCGAATGTGAGTCTTGCGGTTTTCGATTTACGACATTTGAAAAAGTAGAGGAAATACCGTTAATTGTCGTTAAAAAAGAAGGTACACGGGAAGAATTCAGTCGTGACAAAATTCTTCGCGGCTTAATTAGAGCTTGTGAAAAGCGTCCAGTCCCATTAAAAGGCTTAGAAGAAATTACGAATTATGTTGAAAAAGAATTGCGTAATAATGGAATTTCTGAAGTAAAAAGCGATCATATTGGTGAAATGGTCATGGATAAGCTAGCGGATGTGGATGAGGTAGCTTACGTGCGATTTGCGTCCGTATACCGTCAATTCAAAGATATTAACGTTTTTATTGATGAATTGAAGGAATTATTAAATAAAGAACGAAAGTAGAGCTAAAGATAAACCTTTGGCTCTTTTTTCGCTCATCTTGTAAAATGTAATGAATACAAAGGAATTCTTTGAAAGGTTTGAATGAAGATGTCGATGCATTGGCAAGAACTGCTTCCCGCAGATCAATATAGGGTATCTTCAGCGGGAATGCTGCACAATTATGATCGGAATGTACTTACTCGCCTTTATCAACCACTTATTGGTCCCATTTGTTTGAGCCTTTATATGAGTTTATGGAGTGAGCTTGAAGAGAATCGACTTTGGGCAGAGCCAACAACTCATTATTCACTTATGAATACGATGGGGCTAAACTTGAGTGACATTTATGAAGCTAGACTCCAGCTCGAAGGAATCGGATTGCTGAGTGTTTATAAGAAGAAAAATGGTGAAACAAAGGAGTTTGTATACGAGTTACATCCACCGCTATCGCCACAGCAATTTTTTACGGACGGTATGTTAAATATTTATTTGTTCAAAAAGATTGGGAAAGGTGCATATAACCGATTGAAGAAGTTCTTTTCGGATGATGTATTGCCTGTGCGAGAGTATGAGAATGTAACAAAAACTTTTGCTGAAGTTTTTGCTTCGGATCATTCTTTATATGTAAGTGATGAGGCAGAAGGTGCGAAAGAGCCGTTGGTTCGTCAACAGTTTATTGATCGACAAGAGGGAACTCTTCCGACAGGGTTTGAGCATCAATTTGATTTTGATTTATTAATGGCAGGTTTGAAATCATCGTTAGTGCCAAGAAAAGCACTAACGCCCCGTATTAAAACAACGATTGCCAAGCTTGCTTTTCTATATGACATTAATCCACTTGAAATGCAGAAGTTAGTGCTTGGAGCCATATCCATTGATGATGAGATTGAGGAAGAACACTTACGTAAATCAGCGCGTGATTGGTATCAAATTGAACGGCATGCTGATATGCCCTCGCTCGTTAGTCGTGTACAGCCAGTCATTTATCGCACTCAAATGGATTCGCCAAGGAATCAAGAGGAGGAGCATATTCAGCGTTTAGAAACAGTCTCCCCGTTGCAACGGCTTAAGCAACTATCGAATGGTGCTGAAATTGTAGAAGCTGATTTAAAAATTGTTGAAGATATTATGCTCAACCAAAATTTAAATCCTGGTGTGGTGAATGTGTTAATTGAATACGTAATGTTGAAAGCAGAAAAGAAATTCACAAAGAATTATGTTGAAAAGATTGCTGGTCATTGGACGCGCATGAATGTTGTCACTGTTAAAGAAGCGATGGAGTTAGCGAGAAAAGAGCATCGTAAATATCAAGGTTGGGCAGATAGCAACAAATCAAGCGCAAAAGGCAGTCGTCAAAAAGCAACGCGTACGGAAATGGTTCCGGCCTGGTTAAATAAAACAGAAGAGAAGCAGACTGAACAAAAGAAAGCGGCAACCGTTTCTGATGAACAGAAAAAAGCGATATGGGAGCAAGTGAAAAAGTTAAATGCAGGAGGTGATCACGCTGATGCAAAAGATTAATTCAGCCTTAAACAAATTGACGAATGGTACAAAGTTTCAGCAGCGTTATGAAGCTTTAAAGCAAGAAGTGATGGAAGATGAACACATTCATGATTTTTTACATGAAAATCGATCCATTATTACAAAAGAAATGTTAGAAAAAAGTGTCGGGAAACTGTATGAATTTTCGACACAAAGCAAGAAATGTGATAAGTGTCCAAGTTTAGATGGTTGTGTGAATATGATGCAAGGATATTATCCAAAGCTTGTGATTCAAGGGAATGCTCTGGATCTTCATTATGAAGTCTGTCCACGGAAAGTAGTAGAAGATGACAAACGAAAACGCGAGAAGTTAATTCGCAGCCTATATGTACCGCGCGATATTCTCGCGGCCAATATTGCCGACTTTTTAGAAAAGGACGTATCGGATGAACGATACGCAATAGTAGGTAAGGTAATGAGTTTTATCAATGATTATATACCAGGTCAAAAGCAAAAAGCACTTTATATTCACGGGAAATTTGGTGTTGGAAAAACCTATTTACTAGGAGCGATAGCGAATCAATTAGCCGAGAAACAAATATCATCGTTAATTGTATATTTTCCCGACTTTTTGCGCGAGCTTAAAGGCTCGATTGGAGATAATACAGTGAATGAAAAGATTGAAATGGTAAAGACGGCTCCTGTACTAATGATTGATGATATAGGCGCTGAATCAATGACGAGCTGGGGTCGAGATGAAGTGCTTGGGCCAATATTGCAATTTAGAATGCTTGAGAATTTGCCGACTTTCTTTACCTCGAATTTTAACTTTGATCAGTTAAAAAATCATTTAACTTTTTCTCAGCGAGGGGAGCGGGAAGAAGTGAAAGCGGCGCGAGTAATGGAACGTCTTCAATATCTGGCAGAACCGATTGAGCTAGAAGGTAAAAATCGAAGACTGTGAGTGGTGACCTGACCTAGTTTCAGGTCACTTTTTCTATTTGATTGGCTATTCTACTTCTAAACAAGTCCTAACCTCCATATATATAAGCATAAAATGTGCGGGTTAGGGGGGACAAAGATTGGTTCTTATTTCATTTCAAAATAATAATGAGGCATTAAAACTATTACAGTTTGTCTCTGCCCATTCTCTAGGGGGAGAGCTGCAACAATATATGATATGTACGCCGGAACAAGGTTTAAAATTAGACTTGGAAGAACGGCCGATTGAAAAGTGGCTAGCGATGCTTACAGATGTTTTTCATAGTTTCCTAGTAGAAGAGAAGCTCCAATCAGTACTTGAACAGGTTATCATTCAAAAGTTTCTATATCGTGAGCGAGATGAAATTGATGGGATTCTACAAATTGCGTCTTCAATTTTTGAAGGAGAGAGAAACACGGCTAGAAAGCCTTTGTTCGGGGAAGAAAAGCAAATCATTAAGGACGGTTTGCAAACGATCTTAACAAGGAAACTGTCCTTTTCGTTTGATTCTTTTATAACCTTTCGTTTAAAGTCCTTTCATCAATCTTTAGAAAAATATGCGATGCTCGCAATTGATGAGTATAAACTTGAACAAGATTATCAGAGCTTTATTGCTACATTGCGGGATTTCTTGCATAAACGTACTCCCAAAATGCCCTATCTTCACCTCGTTTATCAAGACGCTTTTTATTTTTATGATGCTTCTTATCGAAAGCTTGAACGGCTTGAAATTAATGAGTTAGTCGATCGCCATTTGTTGGCGAATAGTTCGATTTATATTGAATCCGTGACGCTCGCTCCGCTTTTATCCATCGCTCCAGAGCGGCTTTATATTTATACGGATGATATGGAACAAGGGCTGATTCAAACGGTAAAGCGAATTTTTGAAGAACGTTCGGTTGTATTGCCGTTGAATGCTTTTTGTATGTATAATGATTAAGAAAAAATCACTTGCATTTCCGAGTAGTACGGATTATAATTTGCTACATACTACTTCAATTAAGTTTTTTAAAAGTTATGATGAGGACATGGGTATTCTAACCCCGATTTTTAGAGAGGGAGGCCTTGGCTGTAAGCTTCCTATTCGGCTAGAACACTTACCACCTTTGAACTTCGGCTCGGAAAGCTATTGTAGCGATTATGAGTTGACGGAAAGCTGCCGTTACCAAGCTTCGAGTGTCATTTTGTCTATTGGCAAAATGAAACGAGGGTGGAACCGCGGGTTATAATTTTGTTTACTAAGCTCGTCCCTGTTTTAGACAGGGGCGGGCTTTTTATATTGTCCAAATACCTTTCCGAAGGGAATAAGACAAATTGAGCACACTACTATAACGTAGTGAAAATGTAGAAGGAGTGAAACTGTATGTCTGAATTAGTAAAAATCTCTTTTCCTGATGGCGCAGTGAAGGAGTTTAATAAAGGCACAACAACAGAAGAGATTGCAGCATCTATTAGTCCTGGTTTAAAAAAGAAATCGATTGCTGGTAAATTTAATGGGGAATTATACGATTTAAAACGTCCTATCTTAGTGGATGGAACAATTGAAATTGTGACACAAGATACAATCGATGCCCTAGAAATTATGCGTCATAGTACAGCTCATTTAATGGCCCAAGCGATTAAACGTTTATATAAAAATGCAAAGTTTGGTGTTGGCCCAGTTATTGAAGGCGGTTTCTACTATGATATCGACCTTGAAGAATCATTAACACCAGAAGACTTACCATTAATTGAAAAAGAAATGAAAAAAATCGTCAACGAAAACTTAGAAATTAATCGTATTGAAGTAAGCCGTGACAAAGCAATTTCTCGTTTTACAGAAATTGGCGACAATTATAAATTAGAGTTAATTGAAGCAATTCCGGCCGATCAACAAGTAACAATTTATGAACAAGGAGAGTTTTTCGACCTTTGTCGCGGGGTTCATGTTCCGTCGACAGGAAAAATTAAAGAATTTAAGCTGTTAAGCATTGCTGGTGCCTACTGGAGAGGCGACAGCAAAAATAAAATGCTGCAACGTATTTATGGAACAGCTTTCTTTAAAAAAGAAGAGTTAGCAGAGCACTTACGCTTGCTTGAGGAAGCAAAAGAGCGTGACCATCGTAAAATCGGAAAAGAATTAAACCTATTTATGAGTTCACAAAAAGTAGGTCAAGGTCTTCCGTTATGGCTTCCAAAAGGGGCAACAATTCGCCGTACAATCGAACGTTATATTGTCGATAAAGAACAGCGTCTAGGTTATGATCACGTGTATACACCAGTTATGGGTAGTGTGGAATTATACAAAACATCTGGTCACTGGGATCATTATCAAGATGGTATGTTCCCTGTGATGGAAATGGATAACGAGCAACTTGTTCTTCGTCCAATGAACTGCCCGCACCATATGATGATTTTCAAAAATGGAATTCATAGTTATCGTCAGCTTCCAGTTCGTATTGCTGAGCTTGGTACAATGCACCGTTATGAAATGTCAGGCGCATTATCGGGCTTGCAGCGTGTGCGTGGAATGACATTAAATGATGCGCATATTTTCGTTCGTCCAGATCAAATTAAAGACGAATTTAAACGCGTAGTCAATTTAATTCTAGAAGTATATAAAGACTTTGATATTAAGGATTATTCATTCCGTCTTTCTTACCGCGACCCAGCAGATACTGAGAAATACTACGATGATGATGCAATGTGGGAAAAAGCACAAGGTATGTTAAAAGAAGCGATGGATGAGCTTGAGCTTGACTACTTTGAAGCTGACGGAGAAGCGGCATTCTACGGTCCAAAACTCGATGTTCAGGTTCGTACTGCACTTGGAAAAGATGAAACATTATCAACTGTTCAATTAGATTTCTTATTACCGGAACGCTTTGACTTAGGTTATGTTGGTGAAGATGGAAAACAGCATCGTCCGGTCGTTATTCACCGTGGTGTAGTATCAACAATGGAACGTTTCGTAGCATTCTTAATTGAAGAATATAAAGGGGCATTCCCAACTTGGTTAGCACCGGTTCAAGCGCAAGTTATTCCAGTTTCACCTGCTGTTCATCTTGATTATGCAAAAGAAGTTCAAGAAAAATTACAAGCAGCTGGCCTTCGCGTTGATTTAGACACTCGTGATGAGAAAATCGGTTACAAAATTCGTGAAGCACAAATGCAAAAAATTCCTTATATGCTCGTTGTTGGAGACAATGAAGTGAAAGAAGGAAGCGTAAATGTTCGTAAATATGGCGAACAAAAATCAGAAACTATTTCGTTTGAAGAATTTTCAGCGCTTATTCAAGCAGAAGTGAATCGTTAATGCAGGAGAAAGGCACAGCAGATGTGCCTTTCTTTTTTTAGCTCTGTTAATGAATATTGTGGATTTATAAAATTTTTGGCTTATTAGTGTTAAATTTCCATTTTTGGGATACTACTGTCCGTTAAGTGTGGGATAAACGACAAGATAATTGAAACAAATCGTTTTATGCTCTAATATGAAGAGAGAATCTTTTGATAAATGGGGTTGTTGCTATGCAAGAAGGGCAAAAAAAGAAATTTATCTTTTTGTTTGGACCGGCTTTTTTAGCTATTGTTATTTTATTAATACTTGATAATTATCGCCAATATGCGATTGTTCCTGTTTTGCTTTTTTGGATTCTCTTTTTTTCGTGGGACGCGTTTGATAAAAGAAAGAAAGAGAAAGAGGATTCAAAATAACTTTCAAAAAATATGTATTGTCAAACGTAAGGAAATTTGATAAGATAATTTTTGTTGAGAATAACCATTTATGTATTTGACAAATCATCTGTGTTTATGATATATTCTCTAAGGTAAATTGAATACGAAATTGAGGAAAGAAGAGGCACCCGCTTCTCACCTGGTTGACGCTTTGTAGTAGTTAACAGGTCATGATTTGATTATTTGGAATTTCTAAATGAGTCTATCTGTGTGGGTGCATTCTGTACCCGCACTTTTTTATTGATTGAGCATAAATGCAAGTGCAAATCATGTAAGCGAGTTGTGAGCGTTGCCGTTTTATCTCTACGTTCGTATTCGCTAAATAACCTTGGAGGTGGCTAACTATTAGTAAAGACGCGATGGTGAACGAAGGCATCCGTGCCCGCGAAGTTCGTCTTATTGACCAAAATGGAGAGCAACTTGGAATTAAAACGAAATTTGAAGCATTGGAAATTGCCGCTCGTGTGAATCTTGATCTAGTTTTAGTTGCTGCAAATGCAAAGCCTCCTGTAGCCCGTATTATGGACTACGGAAAACACCGCTTCGAGCAGCAAAAGAAAGACAAAGAAGCGCGTAAAAATCAAAAAGTGATCAATTTAAAAGAGGTTCGTCTGAGCCCAACAATTGAAGAGCATGACTTTAACACGAAGCTTCGTAATGCTATCAAATTCCTTGAAAAAGGGGATAAAGTAAAAGCTTCTATCCGCTTTAAAGGACGTGCAATCACACATAAAGAAATCGGACAACGCGTATTAGATCGATTTTCTGAAGCGTGTAAAGAAGTGGCTACGATTGAAACACATCCAAAAATGGATGGGCGCAGCATGTTCTTAGTACTAGCACCGAAAAACGAAAAGTAATTGTAATGAGGAGGAATACCTTATGCCTAAAATGAAAACTCACCGCGGATCTGCTAAACGTTTCAAAAAAACTGGATCCGGCAAACTTAAGCGTTCAAAAGCTTATACAAGCCATTTATTTGCTAACAAATCTACTAAAGCGAAACGTAAACTTCGCAAAGCAGGTCTTGTAAGCACTGGTGACTTCAAACGTATTCGTCATATGTTAGACAACATTAAATAAGTTCGATTTATCGAGTCAAATAGGAGGGAAATAACATGCCACGTGTAAAAGGCGGTACTGTTACTCGCAAACGTCGTAAAAAAGTTATAAAATTAGCTAAAGGTTACTATGGTTCTAAACATACTTTATATAAAGTAGCTAACCAACAAGTGATGAAGTCAGGAAACTATGCTTTCCGTGACCGTCGTCAGAAAAAACGTGATTTCCGTAAATTATGGATCACTCGTATCAATGCTGCAGCTCGCATCAACGGTCTTTCTTACAGCCGTTTAATGCACGGTTTAAAGCTTGCTGGTATCGAAGTAAACCGCAAAATGCTTGCTGACCTTGCTATTGCTGATGCACAAGCATTCGCTCAATTAGCAGACGCTGCAAAAGCACAATTAAACAAATAATTTTTTATAAGTCATTCTCTGTAACAGAGAATGGCTTTTTTCATATTTTAAAAGGGGGAGAAGCTTTTGTTTACTATGGTGTACATGATCTTTATTAATATTCTTGCGTTTACAATAATGGGGATAGATAAGAAAAAAGCACGCAATGGGGAATATCGTATTAGTGAAAGAACGTTATGGATAGTAGCTGTTATCGGTGGAGGAACGGGCGCTTATCTAGGTATGAAGCAGTTTCGTCACAAGACAAAGCATGCTTCGTTTAAATGGGGGTTTCCTGTTTTAATGGTGATTCAGCTGGGCTTGCTTGTAACGTATGGAATAGATTAAGTCATACGTAGGCTATAACTTGTATATGCTTGTAAGAACAGCAGCGTGATAGACGGAGGGAGAACATGGATGAGAAATTGGCGATTGTCTTAAGTTATATTCAGTCTGGTAGTGTGTTTATGCCTTTTGTGTTTATTGCTTTTCATGTGCTCCGGCAACTTCTATTCATCCCTGTTATTGTCGTGTGTATTTCAGGTGGTATTTTATTCGGCCCTGTTTTAGGTACAATATATTCTATTATTGGATTAACATTGTCAAACCTTTGCTTTTATTTTATTATTGGAAAATTCCCGAAAACTAGAGATAAGCTGTTGCTTTTAAAAGATAAGCTGTTCGGCAATCACAAGCTGAACAGCTCTCAAATTGCTATACTAAGATTGCTTCCTTTTATTCATTATTATCTTCTCTCATTTTGTTTGATGGAATCGAATAAAGGCATTAAACATTACCTCTACCTATCGTTTTTAACGAACATTCCACTTGCTTTTGTCTACACGGTGTTTGGCCACTCTATAGCTAATTTTAGTTCAACATCTCTTATCATTATGTTAGTAGCGATTACGTTTCTTATATATCTAGTACGAGAAAGGCGAAATGTCGTCCCTTGGAGGGAGTTTTTTCGATATAAGGATAAAGGCTGAAGATTTTGAGGCAAATGGGTAAGACTCTTCATTTTTGATAATCCGTGACGTACCTTTTTCATAATCATAGGCATAGCAAAAAGGCTGCCTAAAAAGTTTAGGGCAGCCTCTTTGTTTTGTTTTATGCTCGATCAAAAAGAGAGTTTCCAGCAATGCCTGGTTTCGTCATTTCGAATGGATTTAAAATTAAGTCTAGTTCTTCTTCTGTTAGTACGTCATACTGCAAGCAAAGCTCCCGAATTGGTTTTCCTGTTAGAATCGCTTCACGAGCAATCCGTGATACGACTTCATAGCCTAGATGTGGATTAACTGCGGTAATAATACCAACGCTATTGTCCACATATTCTTTCATACGTGTTTCGTTTGCTTCAATGGCTGATAAACAGTGATCGGTAAAGGTTCTGAAACCATTATTCATAATACTAATTGATTGTAATAAATTGAATACGAGAACAGGTTCCATAACGTTTAATTCTAACTGTCCTGCTTCTGATGCAAGAGAAATTGTATGGTCGTTCCCGATTACTTGAAACGCAATTTGGTTAATCACTTCGGCCATAACCGGATTCACTTTACCAGGCATAATGGAAGAACCAGGTTGACGTGCAGGTAAGCTAATTTCACCAAGTCCTGCGCGTGGACCGGATGCCATTAAACGTAAATCATTTGCTATTTTGGACATGTTTGTCATACAAATTTTTAGTGCTGCTGATACTTCTGTATAACAATCGGTGTTTTGCGTTCCATCAACGAGATGCTCGGCATGAATAAGTGGCAATCCGCTAATATCAGCTAAATACTTTACAACGTTTTCTATATAGCGAGGGTCTGCATTTAAACCTGTTCCGACAGCAGTTGCCCCCATATTTACTTCATATAAGTTCTCACGTGTTTGACTAATTCGTTTAATATCTCGTGCTATTACGCGGCTATATGCTTCAAATTCCTGTCCCAAACGAATCGGAACAGCATCTTGCAGATGAGTGCGGCCCATTTTAATGATATGATCAAACTCTTGTGCTTTTTTCTTAAATACGACATGCATATCATTCATTGTTTCTAGTAATTTATTTAATAGATTGAGTGTTGCAATATGAATGGCAGTAGGAAATGCATCATTTGTCGATTGTGACATATTTACATGGCTATTCGGACTTAATTCACCGTATTCACCTTTATTATTTCCCATTAGTTCTAGTGCACGGTTGGCAATCACTTCATTGGCATTCATATTTATGGAAGTACCAGCGCCGCCTTGAATAGGATCAACGATAAAGTATTCGTGCCATTTTCCAGATAGGATTTCATCTGCAACTTGAACGATTACATTACCGATGCCTTCGTAAAGGCGCTTTGTATCCATATTCGCCATCGCTGCCGCTTTTTTAACGATTGCTAGTGCATGAATCAATTCTTCATGAATTTTATATCCTGTAATCGGAAAATTCTCCACTGCTCGCAGTGTTTGAATACCATAGTAAACATCCGCAGGAATTTCTTTTTCACCTAGAAAGTCTTTTTCAATTCGATATTTTGTTTTTAACATCGTAGTCCCTAACTTCCTTATATAATTTTTAGATCAATTTAATATCATTTATAGATTGATCTTCTCTATCATAAATGTTTTTATGAAAAATTGCACTAGAAAAGTTTACAATTTTACAATTTTCATAGTTAGTTAAAGAAGAGAACGGGGGGAGATGTAACTTGGTCTTTGTCATTGTTCTTTTAGCTCTACTTTTTCCGTATCATCACGTTTGGGAATCACTTTATTATCGCGGACTTAGCTTCTCATGAATCCATGACCGTTCGAAATACTAAAAGAATTAACCGTTGCCCTTGCCCCTTTTTCATAGCAAACACCCCCCCTGCTTCTTTCATGAATGAAGCAGGGGGGTGTTTCTGTAAAACAATGAATGATTGTAATAAAGTGAAACTTCCATTAGAGGAGGCTTCTTATTTAATGATAAATGTTTGAATTCTTTAAAAGAGGTTATCCAAATATTCAGGACATCCTCTTTTTAATCCCTATTCAAAAATTCCTTTACAGGGCTTTTCCAGTCAATGGAAGAGGCGGGGTATTGTTTTTTTATAGCAGCTTCGATTTTTAAGAAGTCGTCCCGCTTTAGCCCTTTTAGATCGGCTGTATTTTTTGGCCAAATAAAAATGGACACGACTTCAAAGGAACGCTCCGTCGTTCCGAGGTATTTTTCGCCCTCAAATAAGACTCCGTTATATGTTAATAAGAAATTTTTACGAATATTTTTTGGGTCATCGAGAAAATAGAACTTTCCTTGTTCATGGGCTAATTCCAGTTTTCTTCGCGAACTTAACATATATTTAATCGCCGTATATAGTAAAAAGACAATAACTACTAATAAAATAAGACGGAATAATAAGGCCATACAATATCCCCCTTTTTCATAACGTTTCAGTTATATACTATGTACGAACGAATTTTTTAAAAGTTTCACATATTTGCTATAATTTAAGCGATAAAGGTAGAAAGTAGTGATGAGATGAATATTTCCAAATTAATGGACATGCAAGCGGTGCTTGATCAGCATATTGAACGGAAGCATGGGTTAGAAACAGAAGACCTTGTGGAACGAAAAATTTTGGCCCTTTTAGTGGAGTTAGGTGAACTTGCCAATGAAACGCGCTGTTTTAAATTTTGGAGTCTAAGGGGACCTTCTGAGCGAGAAACAATTCTCGGTGAATATGTTGATGGAATTCATTTTCTGCTGTCGCTCGCAAATGGGCTGAGTTTTAAACCGACAGTGCCAGAAATGTTTACATTGGAACAGCGTAATCTGACAGAGCAATTTATTTTATTGTATCGAGAGATTAGTCTGTTTCAGCAACAAGTAACGTTCGAGTCGTTCCAAACGGTATTTACCGAATATATCCGACTAGGGCATATGCTTGGTTTTTCAGCAATCGATGTAGAACAAGCTTATATAACAAAGAATGAAGTGAATCACGAACGGCAGCAGCAGGGCTATTAATTGTCGTGAAGAAATGATTTCTGTATAATTATGGTTACGAAAAGGAGTGATACATAATGACTAAGTTGGATGAAACATTAACGATGCTTAAAGATTTAACCGATGCAAGAGGGATTGCCGGTAATGAATCAGAAGTAAGACAAGTGATGAAACGATATATTGCACCTTACGCCGATGAAATAACGAATGATGGCTTGGGAAGTTTAATCGCCAAAAAAACAGGTGATGCAAATGGACCAAAGATTGTGGTTACAGGACATCTGGATGAAGTAGGATTTATGATTACGCAAATTGACAGTAAAGGCTTTTTGAAATTTCAGCCAGTAGGTGGTTGGTGGAATCAAGTCATGCTGGCACAGCGCGTAACGATTGTGACAAGAAAAGGCGATGTGACAGGTGTAATTGGTTCAAAACCACCTCATATTTTATCACCTGAAGCTCGAAAGAAACCAGTTGAAATTAAGGATATGTTTATTGATATTGGTGCATCCAGCAAAGAAGAAGCGGCAGAATGGGGAGTACGGCCAGGTGATATGGTTGTACCGTATTTCGAATTTACCGTGATGAACAATGAGAAAATGCTGCTGGCCAAGGCTTGGGATAACCGCATTGGCTGTGCCATTGCTATCGATGTGCTCAAACAGTTGAAAGATCAACAGCATCCAAATGTTGTATACGGAATCGGAGCTGTTCAAGAAGAGGTAGGCTTACGCGGTTCGAAAACATCAACATTCCAAGTGCAGCCGGATATAGGCTTTGCTGTTGATGTCGGCATTGCAGGTGACACACCGGGAGTTTCTGAAAAAGAAGCAATGAGCAAAATGGGCGATGGACCGCAAATCGTTTTATATGATGCATCAATGGTTTCACATAAAGGTTTACGTGATTTAGTAACAGATACAGCGGATGAACTAAACATTCCTTATCAATTTGAATCCATTCCAGGTGGTGGGACAGATGCTGGCTCAATTCATGTAACAGCAAAAGGGGTGCCGGCACTTTCAATTGGTATCGCGACACGCTATATCCATTCTCATGCGGCAATGCTTCATCGCGATGATTATGAAAATGCCGTGAAATTAGTCGTGGAAGTGATTAAACGACTCGATCGTGAAACAGTGGACCGGATTACGTACGAGTGAGGTAGATTTTGCAGGTCGTGGAGTCAAACTGGCCGATAAACTTGAGTTTTTATAAAAAAATAACAGCCGATTTGGCTGTTATTTTTTTAACCCATTTTCTAATGCACGAAGCATCTCTTCTTTTTCATTTTGTGAGGAATTTTGCCAAATAACTTCAAACAGTACACCAAGTCCAGGAAGCATTTTTTCCTCGCCATTTGAAATCGCATCGACAATTGTATCTTCAAGCTGCTCTTGTGTATTGCCCGTTACATTGCTGATAATGGCATTACGTAAATTTAAGTTCATAATTATTTCCTCCTATGTCATATAATGCTGAACAACGATAGCATGCCCTTATTTGGGATACATTATGTATGGAAATTGCGTTATAGCTTTTCTAAACGAAAAAACCCACCAAGGGCTTTAGCCCGCCTTTAGGTGTGGGATAATAGTGAGGTCGGTCGGAGATTCTACTCAATAAATTGATGATAACTATTCATTGCTATATAATATATATATAGTAAGGAGGTGGGAAGCGTGTATTTAACACAAAGCAATCAAATTCGAGGACTTTCAAAAGAACAATTTCAACAAATGAGAGAAATGTGTTACTATGCAAAGAATCTGTATAACGTCGGACTATATAACATTCGTCAACATTACTTTGTGGAAAAAACATTCTTGAAATATGAATCAAACTACCATGTTGCTAAAATAAATGAAAACTACAAATTACTCCAAGCGGGTGTTTCTCAACAAATTTTAAAAGTAGTAGACCGTTCTTTTAAGAGTTTTTTTAACTTAATTAATAAAGCAAAGAAAGGAGACTATCGTTTTCAAGATATTAAGATGCCTGGCTATTTGAAAAAGGATGGATTGTTTAATCTCATCTTTTCAACAAATGCTATTAATATTAAAGATGGCTTCTTTCGTGTAGCTGTTTCGAATGCTTACAAGAAATTGCATCCTGAACATAAAGACATACTAATCCCTTTTCCTTCTAGGTTAGAGGGCAAAAAGATTAAAGAAGTTCGGATTGTTCCTCGTAACAACGGACAGTTTTTTCATATTCAATACGTATATGAACAACCCTGTGAAACAGTAGAATTAGATTTTAATAAATCCTTAGCCATTGATATTGGACTAAACAATCTTGCTTCTTGTGTGGATACAAACGGGGCATCCTTTTTAATGGATGGGAAAAAACTTAAATCAATTAACCGTTTGTATAACAAAGAAAAGGCTAGATTGCAGTCTATAGCTATGAAACAGGGGTCAAAATACACTAAGCAAATTGATTCATTGACACTAAAACGAAACAATCAAGTGAATGACTATATCAAAAAAAGTGCAAGAATCATCATTAATCATTGTCTTGAAAATCAAATAGGAAATCTAGTCATTGGCTATAATGCAAATTTCACACGAAACATTAATATTGGGAAAAAGAATAACCAACAGTTTACACAAATTCCATTTGGAAACCTAAGAGAACAGCTTTCTAATCTCTGTGAGCAGTACGGCATCTTCTACAAAGAACAAGAAGAATCCTATACAAGTAAGGCTTCATTCTTTGATAATGATGAACTGCCAAAATGGAATCCAGCAAATGAAACGGAACACACTTTTAGTGGAAAACGTATCAAGCGTGGTTTGTACCGTACATCTACTGGATATGAATTTAATGCCGATATTAACGGTGCGTTAAATATCTTGCGTAAAAGTAACTTGCTGGATTGTACAATCCTACAAGCTAGAGGGAGCTTGGCTCGCCCATCAAGAATAAGGGTTAAATAACCACACTTCTTGTAAAGAATTCCACTCGTTTCACCGCAAGGTGTAGAGCTTGCCCCTTTAGGGGTGGGAGAAGTCAAAATAGGAAAATCAGTGAAATTAAAGGAGCGTTACACGTTGAAATATATTGAATCTGTTAAAAATCCAAAGGTAAAAACATGGAAGAAGCTGTCGACGAAAAAAGAGCGTGATAAATCAGGTCACTATTTAATAGAAGGTTTTCATCTTATTGAGGAAGCATTAAAGGAACAAATTGTTTTAGAGGTTATTGTTAATCAAGATATGGAAATGCCAGCTCAGTTTAAAATAGAACAAACAGACGTTGTATATGTGAAAGAAGATGTGATGAAAGCGATTTGTGATACGGAAACACCACAAGGTATTGCGGCAGTCTGTGAACAACAAACAGTCCATTTTGATGATATTCCATCAGGAAAACTATTATTGTTAGATGCAGTGCAAGACCCAGGCAATTTAGGGACGATGATTCGTACAGCAGATGCAGCGGGAATCGATGCTGTCATTTTAGGAGAAGGCTGTGCCGATGTATATAACCCAAAAGTCGTTCGAGCGACACAAGGAAGCTTATTTCATTTACCTGTGATGAAGGCTAATCTGTCCCAGTTTATTGACCAGCTTCATATGCCTGTGTATGGAACGGCTTTAGAAGGCGGTGTGCCATTTGAACAAGTTGAGAAATCTGAAACCTTTGCCTTACTTGTCGGAAACGAAGGGCAAGGAGTTTCAAAAGAATTGTTAGCGAAAACGACGAAGAACTTGTATATTCCGATTTACGGGAAAAGTGAATCGTTGAATGTTGGGATTGCAGCAGGGATTTTGATGTACTACTTGCGAAAATGAGTTTAAATATACTATAATGAAACAGAATTTCATAAGTAAAGACGATGACGGAGACTAGTAGCTTAAGACATCCATTTTAAGGGAGAAAATGCCGAGACTGAAAGCATTTTTAATGGCGCTGCTTAAAGGAATTCACCTCTTGAGTCGACATTGGGAAGATCCATTGATCCGAAAAATGTTCCGGTGAAGAGCCGTTATTTTTAATGAAGTGAGTGTGGGTGTTTTATATCCATGCTAATAAGGGTGGTACCGCGATACATAAACCTCGTCCCTTTTATGGGATGGGGTTTTTTTGTGTTTATTTATGTTGACAAATAAAGGAGGAATAGATGATGCAGGAACGTTTACAAGAACTGCAAGAAGAAGCGTTGCAAAAAGTGTCAGCCGCATCAAACTTAAAGGAATTAAATGATATTCGTGTGGCTTACTTAGGAAAAAAAGGACCGATTACAGAAGTATTGCGTGGCATGGGTAATTTGTCTGCTGAAGAGCGTCCAAAAATGGGAGCACTTGTGAATGTTGTTCGTGAAGCCATTACTTCAGCAATCGAAGAAAAACAAGCGGTGCTTGAAGCAGAGGCAGTCAATGCTCAATTAGCAGCGGAAACGATTGATATTACGTTACCAGCTCGCCCTGTGAACAAAGGGAATCATCATCCATTAACGCGCATTGTCGAAGAGATTGAAGACGTATTTATCGGAATGGGATATACGGTGGCGGAAGGTCCAGAAGTAGAGAGTGATTATTACAACTTTGAAGCTTTAAACTTGCCGAAAAGCCATCCAGCACGTGATATGCAAGATTCTTTCTATATTACAGATGAAATTTTAGTTCGTACACATACGTCTCCTGTTCAGGCAAGAACGATGGAGAAGCATAAAGGTCAAGGCCCTGTTAAAATTATTTGTCCGGGTAAAGTGTATCGTCGTGATAATGATGATGCGACACATTCTCATCAATTTATGCAAATTGAAGGATTAGTCGTTGATGAAAATATTTCAATGAGTGATTTGAAAGGAACGCTTGAAGTATTTTTGAAAAAAGTATTTGGCCAAGAGCGTGAAATTCGTTTGCGTCCAAGTTTCTTCCCATTCACAGAGCCTTCTGTAGAAGTGGATATTTCTTGTAAAATCTGCAGTGGTAAAGGCTGTAACGTATGTAAGCAAACAGGCTGGATTGAAGTATTAGGCGGTGGAATCGTTCATCCGAACGTACTTGAAATGGCTGGATTTGATTCAAAGAAATACTCAGGATTTGCCTTTGGAATCGGTGTTGAGCGAATTGCGATGTTAAAATACGGTGTGGATGATATTCGCCATTTCTACACAAATGATATGCGTTTCTTAAAGCAATTCCACCATCACGAAGCGTAAAAATTTCTCTGATTTGGCCGGAATCTCACTAATTTTGCTTATAATCTATCCAAATTAGCGATTAATCTCGCCAAATCAATCCATTAAAAGGAGGACCAACGATGTTTGTTTCATATAAATGGCTTCAAGAATATGTAGATCTTTCTGGCATCAGTGCAGCAGAGCTTGCGGATAAAATTACGAAAAGTGGCATTGAGGTTGAAGGAGTAGAAAAGAAAAGTGAAGGCTTAAAAGGGGTTGTTATCGGTCACGTTTTAGAGCGTGAACAACATCCAAATGCCGATAAATTAAATAAATGTTTAGTCGATATCGGGGCGGAAGAGCCTGTCCAAATTATTTGTGGAGCTCCAAACGTTGATAAAGGCCAAAAAGTAGCCGTGGCAACAGTGGGCGCTGTTCTACCAGGTAACTTCAAAATTAAAAAAGCAAAACTTCGCGGAGAAGAATCACACGGAATGATTTGTTCGCTTCAAGAGCTTGGAATTGAATCTAAAATTGTGGCGAAAGAGTATGCTGTTGGGATTTTCAATTTCCCACAAGATGCACAAGTTGGTGAAGATGCATTAGAAGCACTTGGCTTAGACGATGAAATTTTAGAACTAAGCTTAACACCAAACCGTTCAGATGCGTTAAGTATGTTAGGTGTTGCTTACGAAGTTGCTGCTATTCTTGGACGTGATGTGAAATGGCCAACGATTGAAAAAGAAGAAGCTTCTGAAAAAGCATCCGATTATATTTCTGTAAAAGTGGAAGCAACAGAAGATAATCCATTATATATTGCAAAAGTTGTGAAGGATGTAAAAATTGGACCATCTCCATTATGGATGCAAACAAGCTTAATGGCAGCTGGTATTCGTCCGCATAATAACGTTGTGGATATTACAAACTTCGTATTATTAGAATATGGTCAACCGCTTCATGCGTTCGACTACGACCGTCTTGGATCAAAAGAGCTTGTCATTCGTCGTGCGAAGGATGCTGAAAAAATTACAACACTTGATGAAGCAGAACGTACATTAACTCCTGACCATCTTGTCATTACAAACGGTACAGAGCCTGTCGCTATTGCTGGTGTAATGGGTGGAGCGAATTCAGAAGTGAAAAATGATACAACGACAGTCATCATTGAAGCAGCTTATTTTAAAGGCAGCACGGTTCGTAAAGCATCGAAAGATCACGGCTTACGCAGTGAAGCAAGCGCTCGTTTTGAAAAAGGAGTAGATCCAGCTCGCGTTCGTGAAGCAGGAGAGCGTGCAGCACAATTAATGGCGGAATACGCTGGTGGAACGATTCTTGAAGGCAGTGTTGAATACAATGATATGAAGGTTGAACCGGCTGTAATCTCGATTACGCTTAATAAAATTAATGGCTTACTAGGAACAAGCATGAGTGTATCTGAAGTACAAGATATTTTCACTCGCCTGCAATTTGATGTAGCGGTAGAAGGAGAAAACTTCACGGTAACGATTCCAACTCGTCGCGGCGATATTACAATCGAAGCCGATTTAGTAGAAGAAGCAGCTCGCTTGTATGGATACGATAATATTCCGTCTACGCTGCCAACTGGCACGACAACGCCTGGTGCGTTATCAGATTATCAACAAAAACGTCGTAAAGCGCGTCGTACATTAGAAGGCGTTGGCCTTTTCCAAGCGATTACGTATTCGTTAACAAGCACGGAAAAAGCTGCTCAATTCGCTTTAGAAGCACGCGAATCGATTCGTCTAGCAATGCCGATGAGTGAAGAACGCAGCCAATTACGTTTAAGCATTGTACCTCAATTATTAGAAGTCGTGAAATACAATAATGCTCGTCAAATGGATTCAGTTGCGTTATATGAAATTGGTTCTGTTTTCTTAAAACAAGATGGCGAACAGCTTCCGGAAGAAAGAGAACATGTAGCTGCTGCTATCACAGGTTTATGGGAATCCCACTTATGGCAAGGTGAAAAGAAGCCAGTTGATTTCTTTGTCGCAAAAGGAATTTTAGAGGCTTTATTCGATACGTTAGGTGTAGCAAGCCAAATCGAATATCGTCAAGCAGAAGTGAAAAATCTTCATCCAGGACGTACAGCGGAAGTGCTATTAAATGGTGAAGTAATTGGTTTTATCGGTCAAGTGCATCCAACTGTTCAAAAAGAATTGGATATTAAAGAAACCTATGTTTTTGAATTATCATTTAAAGCATTGGCAGAAGCAAAGGTTGCTCCAATCGCTTATGAAACGATCCCGCGTTTCCCATCGATTACACGTGATATCGCACTTGTTGTGGACTCAACGACAAAAGCAGGCGATATTCAAAGCATCATCGTTGAAGCAGGCGGTTCTTTATTAAAAGAGGTGCAAGTATTTGATTTATACGAAGGCGATAAAATGGAAGAAGGCAAAAAATCCATTGCATACTCGTTAAAATACTTCGATCCAGAACGTACATTAACAGATGAAGACATTACAAAAGCTCATGATAAAGTACTTGCGGCGGTAAAAGACCAAGCAGGGGCGGAGTTGCGCGGATAACCTATTAGATTTGGCTGGTAAACAGTCAAATGTACAGGTAAAGACACCCACCATTTTCTGAAATGGTGGGTGTCTTATCGTTAATATTTCTTTTTATACAAATTCTTCGCTTTTTCCGTATTGGCAAAATGAACTTTTGTAAATTCATGCAATGCCTCTGTTCCTTTTTCATAAATTAAACGAGCAGCTGCTTCATCGACTTTAGAACCAGCACCTTTTGGAATGGTAAAGCCTGCTTTTTCACTAAGCTGTTCGAAGCGTCGAATAAAAGCATAGCGAGCTAGAATGGAGGCCGCGGCCACGCTTAGGTGAACGCCTTCTGCTTTTGTGCTTAAATAGGTAGCATCTGCTTGAAATAGTTCTTGTCCTTTTAAATAATTGAAGAATACACCGGGTTCGGCAAACTGGTCGATTAAGACAGCATCAGGCTTTTCAGGCTCAATTTTTGTTAATACATGTTTAATGGCTTGATTATGTAACAGTGCCTTGATTTTACCTTGTGACATGCCTTTTGCTTGAAGTGTATTATATTTTGGATTGTCGCAAGTTAACAGGCTGAATGGGACAACATCTTTAATTAACTTAGCAATCTCGATAATTTGCGGGTCTTTTAAATTTTTGGAATCTTGAACGCCGAGCTCTTTTAACAGAGGTAGCTGTTCTTTCTTTGCATAAACCGCCACAACGGTCATTGGACCAAAGTAATCACCGGTACCAACTTCATCGGAGCCGACGACAGATAGGGTGCCGATGTTAGCCGGTGGCGAATAACGATGTGTTTTTACAGATGGTGTTTTTTTGGCTGATGGGGCTGTGTGAGCGTTTTCTTTCCATTTCGCCGCTTCTTTTTCGGCATTTGCTCCTTGGAATAATACTTTTCCTGATTTATAGGCGGTGATGGCACAATGGGCCGGTCGTGCGCTAAATAAGCTGCCTGGCGGTAATGTATTAACAAGGGAATCTTTATAATGCTCTTTCATTTTGGATATTTGTGATGCATGAACGATTAGGACAACATGGGACATCAAAATCGTCTCCTTTTATTTTATTTTTACAAAATTAGCCATAAATTGACAAGCCTCTCTCTTTCATGACGAAAAATATCATGATATGATAGGGAGTACAGGATTGTTTAGATTGGAGGCATCATTTTGTCAGACGATACACGAAATAGAGTTACAGTAGATATATATGGTCAACCATATACGATCGTCGGTGCCGAAAGCGCAAGTCATATTCGCCAAGTAGCTTCGATGGTTGACGAGAAAATGAGAGAAATTAGTGTGAAAAATCCGAGCCTGGATACGAGTAAACTAGCAGTGCTGACGGCGGTCAATACGATACATGATTACCTCAAAATCCAAGAACAATTGCACCAGCTTCAACTGAAATTACAGAAAGAAAAGGACTGAGTTTATGTTTGATTTGGCAATCTTAGCTATCCTTCTCATCGGATTGTTAATTGGTTTAAGGCGCGGCTTTATATTACAAATCATCCACTTGACCGGCTTTATTGTCGCGTTTATTGTGGCCTATGTATATTATGATGAACTGGCTCCAAAACTGAATTTATGGGTTCCGTTCCCGGCGATGGGCGATTCAAGCACATTAAAGATGTTTTTTGATACAGTCGGTTTAGATACTGCTTATTATAATGCAATTGCTTTTGCTATTATTTTCTTTATTACGAAAATTGTATGGCATATGATTGGGGCGATGCTTGATTTTATTGCACACTTGCCTATTTTAAAACAGCTGAATCGCTGGGGTGGCGGTATATTAGGATTTATGGAAGTCTATTTAATCTTGTTTATTATATTATATATTGTAGCTCTTTTGCCAATGGATGCGGTTCAAGAACCGTTAAATGGCTCATTTCTAGCAGAAGCTATTGTGAGAGATACACCGTTTTTATCTAATCAAGTAGAGAAGCTTTGGTTTTATAATGTACCTTCTTAAGGGTCTGCCTTTCCTTAACGAAATGATAGATTGCTATCTTTTGTGGGGGAAGAGACCCTTTTTAACGTATTAAGAATGCTTGTGCTTTAAAGAAAGAAACGGTATCTTTAAAGAAAACTTGATTCATTAATTTTTTGGCAGGTGAAAAAAATGTCTATTAATAAAAAAGATCTTATTAAATTATTGGAAACGATTGCGATATATATGGAGTTAAAAGGGGATAACCCATTCAAGGTGTCAGCGTTCCGTAAAGCAGCAGCAGCACTTGAAGCAGATGATCGCAGCTTGTCAGCGATTGATGATTTTACAGCGCTTAGTGGGATTGGTAAGGGGACAGCGGCTGTCATTGATGAATTTATCCAAGAAGGCAAATCGACGGTTTTAGAAGAGTTACAAGAGGAGGTGCCAAAAGGGTTAATTCCTCTTTTAAAGCTTCAAGGTCTTGGCGGGAAAAAAATTGCTAAGCTACATAAAGAGCTTCATATCCGTGATATTAACGATTTGAAGTTAGCCTGTGAAGAAGGGAAAGTAAGTGCACTAACGGGTTTTGGCAAAAAAACAGAAGAGAAAATTCTTGCGGCAATTGATGAAGCGGGGGCACGGCCAGAACGATTGCCATTATCATTTATGCTGCCTATTGCCGAGGGAATTGAACGAGCGTTAGCAAATATGAAAGCGGTTATTCGTTCGTCACGGGCAGGAAGTATTCGTCGTATGCGTGAAACGATTAAAGATTTAGATTTTATTCTATCTACTGATGAGCCGGAAATTGTGAAAGAACAGCTTTTAGCATTGCCGCGTATTAAGCAGGTTATTGCCGCGGGTGATACGAAAGTGTCGGTTGTTTTGGATGGTGAATACGATGTATCTGTTGATTTTCGTATTGTAAAAGATGTTGAATTTATTACAACGCTGCATCATTTTACTGGTTCAAAGGATCATAATGTGCGTATGCGTCAGCTTGCGAAAGATCGTGGAGAGAAAATTAGTGAATATGGTGTAGAGAATATAGAAACAGGTGATGTGCTTACATTTGAAACAGAGGAACAATTTTATCAGCATTTCGGCCTGCCGTTTATTTCTCCAGAATTACGGGAGGATGGGACGGAAGTAGATCAATATGACGGACATGAGCCGTTGATTTCACTTGCTGATATTCAAGGTGACCTTCATATGCATACGACATGGAGCGATGGTGCGTATTCAATTGAAGAAATGATTGAAGCTTGCCGTGCCAAAGGCTATCGATATATGGCGATTACTGATCATTCGCAGTATTTAAAGGTAGCTAATGGCTTAACAGCTGAGCGTTTGCGTGAGCAAAAGAAAATCATTCATGAATTAAATGAACAGTATGACGATATGACGATTTTATCAGGCATTGAAATGGATATTTTACCAGATGGAACGCTCGATTTCGATGATGAACTATTAGCGGAGATGGACCTTGTTATTGCTTCAATTCACTCAAGCTTCTCACAACCGCGTGAAGTCATTATGGAGCGTTTGAAAACAGCACTTCATAACCCGCATGTGGATATTATTGCTCACCCGACAGGAAGAATTATTGACAAACGAGCAGGCTATGATGTAGATATTGAAATGCTTATCGAATGGGCACGTGAAACGAATACTGCATTAGAGTTAAATGCAAACCCGCATCGCCTTGATTTAGCAGCACCCTATTTACGAAAAGCCCAAGAAGCGGGTGTACCGATTATCATTAATACGGATGCGCATAATATCGACATGCTTGAACATATGGAAATTGGTGTTTCTGCGGCGAAAAAAGGCTGGCTGAAAAAATCGTCTGTCTTAAATGCTAAGAGTGCTGATGAATTACTTACATTTTTAAATAGAAATAACTAACCTGACAAGGAGGCTTTTTTATCTCCATGCATCAAAAAGCATTGAACACATTAGAATTTACAAAAATTAAAGAACAATTAGTTTCCCATTGTACGTCGTCAATTGGGAAAGACAAGGCAGTACAATTAGCTCCATCTACTGATTTTGATGAAGTTGTTAGATGGCAGGAAGAAACGGATGAAAGTGCAAAAGTGCTCCGTTTGAAAGGAAATGTTCCTTTAGGAGGAATTTTCGATATTCGTCCACATGCAAAGCGGGCACAAATTGGCGGAATGTTATCACCGATTGAACTGATGGAGATTGCAAGTACGATTCGAGCAGGGCGCGTATTAAACCGCTTTTTTGAAGAGATGGCCGAGCAAGAAATTGAGACGGTGCTGTTAACGGAATATATTGAATCACTTCACCCATTGATTGATTTACAACAGGCGATTACGTATGCCATTAGTGAGCATGGCGAGGTGCTTGATTCAGCTAGTGAGCAATTGCGTACGCTTCGCAATCAGCTGCGAACAAATGAAAGCCGCGTACGGGAAAAGTTAGAAAGTATGATTCGTTCTTCCAATGCTTCTAAAATGTTATCGGATGCTATTGTGACGATTCGAAATGATCGCTTTGTTATTCCAGTTAAACAAGAATATCGCAGTCATTATGGTGGCATTATTCATGACCAATCTTCTTCAGGTCAAACATTATTTATTGAACCGCAGGCAATTGTACAGCTGAATAATGCTTTGCAAGAAACAAGAGTGAAAGAGCAGTTAGAAATTGAACGTATTTTAACGGAGCTGTCTGTGAAGGTCGGTGAGTATACGTCTGAATTATTACATAATGTAGCGGTACTGGCTCAGCTCGATTTTGTATTTGCAAAAGCCCGTTATGCGAAAGTGATTAATGGTTCTAAACCACAGCTGAATCAAGAAGGTCGAGTGAAACTATTTAAAGCGAAGCACCCGCTTATTCCGGCTGATGTCGTGGTGGCAAACGATATTTTCTTAGGAGAAGAGTTTACAACAATCGTGATTACCGGTCCGAATACAGGCGGGAAGACCGTCACGTTAAAAACGATTGGACTTTGTACGTTGATGGCGCAAGCTGGATTACAGATTCCAGCTCTTGATGGTTCAGAAGTGGCTGTTTTTTCAGCAGTATATGCTGATATTGGCGATGAACAGTCAATTGAGCAAAGCTTAAGTACATTTTCTTCTCATATGGTCAATATTGTTGAAATTTTGGAGCATGTGGATCATGAAAGTTTAGTTTTATTTGATGAGCTTGGGGCAGGAACTGACCCGCAAGAAGGAGCAGCTTTAGCGATTTCTATTTTAGATGAAGTGTATAAGCGGGGTGCCCGAGTTATTGCGACGACTCATTATCCAGAATTAAAGGCCTATGGTTATGACCGTGAGGGTGTAATTAATGCGAGCGTTGAATTTGATGTGGAGTCATTAAGACCAACGTATAAGCTATTGATTGGTGTACCTGGTCGAAGTAATGCATTTGAAATTTCAAAACGTCTTGGCTTAAACGAGAAAGTCATTAATCATGCGCGAAGTCATATTGGTGAGGAGACGAATCAAGTTGAAACGATGATTGCCTCATTAGAAGCAAGTCGTCGTCAGGCAGAGGAAGAAGAGAAAGAAGCGGCGGATTATTTAAAGCAATCGGAAAAACTGCATCGAGACTTGCAGCAACAAATTGCGGAATATTACAATGAACGCGACAAGCTGATGGAGAAAGCATCAACGGAAGCAGCCGCTATTGTTGAAAATGCAAAAAAAGAAGCAGAAAAGATTATTAGAGATTTACGCAAGCTTCGTTTGGAGAAGCGAGCAGATGTCAAGGAGCATGAATTAATCGATGCAAAGAAACGATTAGAAGAGGCTGCACCTGAGCTGAAAAAATCACCGAAAATGGCAGTATCATCGCAAAAACGGGCATGGCAGCCTGGCGATGAAGTGAAAGTGACAAGCTTCGGGCAAAAAGGCTATTTAATTGAAAAAGCATCGTCTGATGAATGGCATGTACAAATGGGTATTATGAAGATGAAAGTAAAAGAAGCAGACCTTGAATTTATTAAGTCAGCTCAAAAAGAAAAACAAACGAAGCCGCTTACGACAATTAAGGGGAAAGACTACCATGTTAGTCTTGAGCTGGATCTTCGTGGAGAGCGCTATGAAAATGCACTTTCAAGGGTTGAAAAATATATTGATGATGCACTTTTAGCGAGCTATCCAAGAGTGTCCGTCATCCATGGAAAAGGCACGGGAGCTCTGAGACAAGGCGTTCAAGAATATTTGAAAAATCATCGCTCGGTTAAACGGATTCGCTTTGGAGAAGCAGGCGAAGGCGGCAATGGTGTTACGATTGTAGAATTTAAATAAACGGAAACAGACTTAAGAACTTGGTCAGTTACCATGTAGGAGTAGTGGGATATGGATGAGATTTGGGGAAATGAATATGTGTACATTGCTGCTCGCTATAGTGTCGTGATTTTATGCATCATTGTCTTTTTAACCGTTTTTGAGCTTGTAACGAAGTATAAAAATTGGGAAGAAATTAAGCGTGGAAATCTATCTGTGGCTATGGCCACAGGAGGGAAAATTTTAGGGATTTCCAACGTGTTTCGCCAATCCATTTTACAAAATGATTCCTTATTGACGATGATTGGTTGGGGAGTCTATGGTTTTGTTTTTCTTGTAATTGGTTATTTTATTTTTGAATTTATGACACCAGCGTTTAAAATAGATGAAGAAATCCAAAAAGATAATCGGGCGGTTGGCTTTCTATCGATGATGATTTCAATTGGTTTATCTTTTGTCATCGGCTCTGGAATTTCCTGATGCCTCTTGCGAAAGGAAGAAAGCTGTGGAGAAACTAGCGAAAATATTATTAGTTTGCTGTGGACTTTTTATTTTATTAGGTGTTGTTTATTTATTTATGAAAGTGTAAAGGAATACGGATAAAGAAAGGAGAGGTGCATATCATAGTGCCCTCTCTTTTCTTATGATTTCACATGCAATGAGCTAAAACTTAATAGCGTTATTTAAAAATTGTTTTGGACGCTGACCACTCCTAGGACTAAAGTCGCTGAGGTTCTTTCTCACCAATATCCCACTTACCACCTTCCATAAGAAGAGGCAGAGGCGAGACTTGGGTGAGCAACACTTGAGAGAAAAACAGTCTTTCAAGAGGGCAAGGTCGGTGTCAGCGCACCGTAATGGGATTTCTTTTCTCAAAATCTCCAATTGTAAGTAAATGGTAATTGTATTATAATAGAAATGATTAGTAAACTTGGATTAAGGGAGGGGTTAAATGAGCAATAAACCATGGCAACAGATGTATCCAGAGGGGATACCGACGACGTTGATTTATGATGATAAGCCTGTGCAGACATATTTAAAGGAATCTGCTGTGAAACATCCTTATAAAGCATCTATTCATTTTATGGGTAGAGAGCTTACATTTAAGGAAGTGTATGAATCTTCTTTAAAGTTTGCTGCTTATTTGAAAGAATTAGGTCTTGAAAAAGGTGATCGTGTTGCTATTTTATTGCCCAACTGTCCACAGGCTGTTATTTCGTATTTCGGTATTTTGATGGCTGAAGGCGTTGTTGTACAGACTAATCCCACATATACAGAACGAGAGTTAGAGTATCAAATGAAAGATGCAGAAGCGAAAATAATTGTCACGATGGATATTTTGTTTCCGCGTGTTGCAAAGATTGCCCCGAAAACGAATATCCAACATATTATTGTAACCGCTATCAAAGACTACCTTCCTTTTCCAAAAAACCTTATATATCCTTCTATTCAAAAGAAACAATACGGTATCGTTGTAAAAGTAGAGCATGCTGGCAATCATCATTTATTTAAAGAAGTGATGAAGCAGGATGTACCAGAAGAAATATCTAGTTCATGCGATATCGACCATGATGTAGCCCTATTACAATATACAGGGGGGACAACAGGATTTCCAAAGGGAGTTATGCTGACTCATAAAAACTTAATCGCAAATACGAAGATGTGTCAAGCTTGGTTATATAAAAGCAGACCAGGTCAGGAAAAGGTGCTTGGTATTTTGCCGTTTTTTCATGTATATGGCATGACAACTGTATTGCTGCTGTCCGTTTTGGATGGCAATATGATGCTTCTTTTACCGAAATTTGATGTAGAAACGGTGTTAAAAACGATTCATAAGCACAAACCGACAATATTTCCTGGAGCACCGACTATTTATATTGGAATTTTGAATCACCCTGATTTGAAGAAGTATGACCTTTCTTCTATTAAAGCCTGCCTAAGTGGTTCCGCTCCTCTACCTCTAGAAGTACAGGAACAATTTGAACGGGTCACAGGCGGAAAATTAGTAGAAGGATATGGGCTTTCTGAAACGTCTCCTGTCACACATGCTAACTTTATTTGGGATGAACCGCGTGTAAAGGGGAGCATTGGAGTCCCTTGGCCGGATACGGAAGCCGCGATTTTATCGTTAGAAACAGGCGAACCATTAGGGCCGAATGAAATAGGGGAGATTGGTATTAAAGGTCCCCAAGTGATGAAAGGGTATTGGAATCGCCCAGAGGATACGGAAAATACATTCAAAAACGGCTGGCTTTTAACAGGAGATTTAGGCTATATGGACGAACAAGGCTTTTTCTACGTTGTGGAACGTAAAAAAGATACCATTATCGCAGGCGGTTTTAATATTTATCCGAGAGAGATTGAAGAGGTTCTATATGAACATGAAGCGGTGCAGGAAGTAATAGTCGTTGGAATTCCTGATCCATATCGTGGTGAAACGGTCAAAGCTTATGTCGTTTTGAAATCTGGTCATACAGTCACGGAACAGGAGCTTAATGAGTTTGCTAGAAAGCATTTAGCCGCCTATAAAGTTCCGCGCTTATATGAGTTTAGAGAAGAGCTGCCCAAAACAACGATTGGGAAGATTTTACGTCGAGTGCTCATAGAAGAAGAGAAAAAGAAATGGGCTGAAGATGAAAAGAAAGCATAATCGTATTATGCGGAGCGATAATTTTTGGCTCCGTAACTATAATTAGGTTGTACAAGTTATCCTATAAATGGGTTTATTTTGTAAAATTGTTATTGACAGTAATAAAATACCACTTTATTATAGAAACATGAATGATTATTCATTCATGTTTCTGAAAGGAGACAACTAGTGAAAAGTAGTAGGCCAAAGTATATGCAAATTATTGATGCAGCCGTTATTGTTATTGCTCAAAATGGTTACCATCAAGCTCAAGTATCAAAGATTGCTAAGCAAGCGGGAGTAGCAGATGGGACAATCTATCTTTACTTTAAAAATAAAGAAGATATTTTGATTTCATTATTCCGGGAAAAAATGGGTTACTTTGTTGAACAGATTCAAGAAGGTATTAAAGAAAAATCCAGCGCAGTGGATAAATTGTTTGTCTTGATTCAAAAACATTTTCAAATCCTTTCAGAAGACCCGAACTTAGCCATCGTGACTCAATTAGAATTAAGGCAATCTAATAAAGAATTGCGTCATAGGATTAATGATGTGTTAAAAGGATATTTAAGCCTTGTGGATCGAATCGTTATCGAGGGAAAAGAAACGGGAGAATTCAGGTCTACCCTTAATGTCAAGCTCATGAAAAATATGATTTTTGGCACAATGGATGAAGTAGCAACAACTTGGGTGATGAATGACCAAAAATATTCACTAACAGATCTTGTCCCAGAAGTTCATCGATTATTAACAAATGGTTGTAGTTCTAGTAATTAACGATGTTTAGATAAGAGTGACGATATCGTCGCTCTCAACTAAACTCGATAATGAAGCTCATTTTCCGAATGGAAAAGAAGAGTGAATACATATCAAGTGCTTATTGATGACTTGAGAATTCAGCAACCAAGATGGAGGAGAAGAAATGGAGTACTTAAAGCTTGCAGTTGAGGACCATGTTGCTTTTATTACGATTAATAGAGCACCTGCAAATGCACTTTCTACAGGAATGATTAAGGAGATATCCGAAGCCTTAGATGAAATCAGTCAGAATGAAGAAGTGAGAGTTATCTTGCTCCACGGTGAAGGAAGATTCTTTTCAGCAGGAGCAGATATTAAGGAAATTACTGAAATTGAAAATGGTTCCGCATTCTCTGCCTTAGCTGAGAATGGACAAGCAGTATTAGAAAAAATCGAAAAATTCCCAAAGCCGGTCATTGCTGCTATTCACGGAGCTGCATTAGGCGGTGGTCTTGAATTAGCGATGTCTTGTCATATTCGCTTAGTAACAGAACAAGCAAAGCTTGGTTTACCAGAACTGCAATTAGGTTTAATCCCAGGTTTTGCAGGTACACAACGACTTCCACGTTATGTAGGTACAGCCAAAGCTGCGGAAATGTTATTTACAAGTGAACCGATTACAGGAGTTGAAGCTGTCCAATATGGTCTAGCGAACCGAGCTTACTCCGATGAAGAATTACTTCCAAAAGCGAAAGAACTAGCTTTTAAAGTAGCGAAGAAAAGCCCTCTTGCTCTAAAAGCTATTATTGAACAATTAAACTATTTAAAGCATGACTCTTATTACAAAGGTGTGGCAAATGAAGTAGCACAATTTGGAACAATTTTCGAGTCAAACGATGCAAAAGAAGGAATTAGTGCATTCATTGAAAAAAGAGAACCGCTTTTTACGGGTAAATAAGTAAAAAAACGTAAAAAAATATATTTTTTTCTAAAATATTAAAGGAATTTGTTGGATTTTGAAGAATACTTACTATATATGGATTTTGACTTTTCAGAATCTTAGGAATTTAAAACACTCAGGAGGGATTATCGTGAACATTTATGTATTACTGAAAAGAACATTTGATACAGAAGAAAAAATTACGCTTTCTAACGGCAAAATCAATGAAGAGGGCGCTGAATTTATTATTAACCCTTATGATGAGTATGCTGTGGAAGAAGCGATTCAAGTACGAGACGCTCAAGGCGGCGAAGTAACGGTTGTTTCTGTCGGCAACGAAGAAGCTGAAAAACAACTGCGTACGGCTTTAGCAATGGGTGCCGATAAAGCAGTGTTAATTAATATTGAAGATGACGTAGAAAATGTAGATCAATTTACAACAGCGAAAGTATTGGCTCAATACTTAAAAGATCAAGAAGTAGATCTTATTATAGCAGGAAATGTAGCGATTGATGGCGGTTCTGGTCAAGTGGGACCACGTGTTGCAGAACTTCTTAATATTCCTTATGTAACAACGATTACAGATTTAAATATTGCAGGTACAACAGTAAGTGTTACGCGTGATGTAGAAGGGGATTCAGAAACAATTGAAACGACTCTTCCATTGTTAGTAACAGCACAACAAGGTCTAAATGAGCCACGTTATCCTTCTTTACCAGGAATCATGAAAGCGAAGAAAAAGCCGCTTGAAGAATTAGAATTAGATGATTTAGATTTAGAAGAAGATGATGTGGAAGCGAAAACAAAAACAATCGAAATCTTTTTACCACCTACAAAAGAAGCAGGAAAAGTACTAAGTGGTGACATTTCTGCACAAGTTGGTGAACTTGTTCAATTATTACGCAGTGAAGCAAAAGTCATCTAATTATTAGAGATTTTGAAATAAACAGACGAGTGAATAGATAAAAAAGAGCGCAGGAGGTTTTTATAATGGCTAGCAAGTTTCTTGTATTAGGAGAAGTTCGAGACGGTTCACTAAGAAATGTATCATTTGAAGCAATTGGTGCCGCAAAAGTTGCTGCAGACGGCGGAGAAGTAGTTGGTGTGTTAATTGGAGAAAGCGTTCAAGCTTTAGGAGTGGAGTTAATTCAGTATGGTGCAGACCGAGTGGTCGTTGTAGAAGATGCTAAACTAGCTCAATATACTTCTGATGGTTTCTCACAGGCTTTGCTTGCTGTGATTGAAGCAGAAAATCCAGATGGTTTAATTATTGGACATACTTCATTAGGAAAAGATTTAGCACCAAAAATAGCTGGAAAATTAGAAGCAGGCTTAATCTCAGATGTTACAGCTCTTGAAGTAGCAGGCGGAAACACTGTGTTTACTCGCCCGATTTATTCTGGTAAAGCATTTGAGAAGAAAATTGTCACAGGCGGTTTAGTTTTTGCAACGATTCGTCCAAATAACATTGAACCATTACAAAAAGATGAGTCTCGTTCAGGGGATGTTGTTACACTGTCTGCGAATATTACAGACTTACGTACAATTATTAAAGATGTTGTTCGAAAAGCAAGTGAAGGTGTAGATCTTTCAGAAGCAAAAGTTATCATTTCTGGTGGTCGTGGTGTGAAAAGTGCAGAAGGCTTTGAACCATTAAAAGAACTTGCAGAAGTTCTTGGTGCAGCAGTTGGGGCTTCTCGTGGTGCTTGTGATGCAGATTATTGTGATTACTCTTTACAAATTGGACAAACTGGAAAAGTTGTTACACCGGATTTATATATCGCATGTGGGATTTCCGGAGCTATCCAACATTTAGCAGGAATGTCTAACTCAAAAGTAATCGTTGCTATTAATAAAGATCCAGAAGCAAACATCTTCAATGTTGCTGACTACGGTATTGTTGGTGACCTATTTGAAGTCGTTCCACTTTTAACAGAAGAATTTAAGAAGTTAAAAGTAAACGCTTAAATTATAGAAATACAAAAGGTATTCATCGGCTCGTCTGATGAATATCTTTTTGTGTACATATACATAGATAGTTTTGGGGAAATTAGCGATGAAGCAAATTAATAGCACGAACGTAATCATCAATGGTATACTGTTTTTGATTATTTGAGTAAATATGAGGAGGATTTTATAAATGGCTATTGTAAATGCAACTGATCAAACTTTTGCAACTGAAACAAACGAAGGTGTTGTTCTAGTTGATTTTTGGGCTCCGTGGTGCGGACCTTGTAAAATGATTGCTCCTGTTCTTGAAGAGCTTGATAGTGAAATCGCTGGTAAAGCGAAAATCGTTAAAGTGGATGTTGATGAAAACCAAGAAACAGCTGGTAAATTTGGTGTTATGAGTATTCCAACATTAATCGTTCTTAAAGACGGTGAGGCTGTCGATAAAGTAGTTGGTTTCCAACCAAAAGAAGCTTTAGCTGAACTTCTTGCTAAACACGCTTAATGATTGCAAAGAAATCTTCGAGTCTGAGACTTGGAGATTTTTTTTTGCTTTAAGAAAGTTTAATCGTTTTTAAGGATTAAACTATTAAGAAAAGACACTAACTTTCGCTATTACAGGTGATAAGTTTTGTTTTTAGTCTCTCACAATGTAGATGTTATTTTTTAAGATAGGAGTATTTCCTGTATAGTAATAACAAGAAGAAATAATAAGGCGGGGGAGTTCATGAATCAGCAAATCAAGAATAAATTAGCCCTTCTTCCAGATCAACCTGGCTGTTATTTAATGAAGGACCGTCAAGGGACAGTTATTTATGTCGGGAAAGCAAAAGTTCTTAAAAATCGTGTGCGTTCTTATTTTACAGGCTCACATGATGGGAAAACGTTACGACTTGTAAATGAAATTGAAGACTTTGAATACATTGTCACATCCTCCAACATTGAAGCTCTTATTTTAGAGTTGAACTTAATCAAACAATACGATCCAAAATATAATATTATGTTGAAGGATGATAAAACGTATCCATTTATTAAGCTTACAGCAGAGAAGCATCCTCGCCTTCTTATTACAAGGAAAGTGAAAAAAGACAAAGGGAAATATTTTGGTCCGTATCCCAATGTGACTGCTGCTACTGAAACGAAAAAACTGCTTGATCGAATCTATCCGCTTCGTAAATGCGATACGCTGCCGAATCGGGTATGCCTTTATTATCATTTAGGTCAGTGTCTTGCTCCTTGTGTGAAGGAGGTAGAGCAAGCACAATATACGCAAATTGTAGATGAAATCAATCGTTTCTTAAATGGCGGACATGTCGAAATAAAGAAGGCGTTAACAGAGAGCATGCATGCCGCTGCTGAAGAATTAGATTTTGAGCGAGCAAAGGAGTTACGTGACCAAATTGCTCATATTGATGTTACGATGGAAAAGCAAAAGATGATGACGAATGATTTTACAGATCGCGATATTTTTGGGTTTGCCTATGATAAGGGTTGGATGTGTGTGCAGGTGTTTTTTGTACGTCAGGGGAAATTAATTGAACGTGATGTTTCGCTTTTTCCAGCTTATAATGAACCAGAGGAAGAACTGCTTACCTTTTTAGGCCGTTTTTATGAAATGGATCATCACTTAAAGCCGAAGGAAATTTTGATTCCAGAGACAGTTGAGGCAGACCTAGCGGAACGTCTTCTCAATGTGAAAATTATTCAACCAAAACGTGGTCAGAAAAAGGACATGCTTGATTTAGCGAATAAAAATGCTAAATTAGCACTACACGAAAAATTCTCTCTTCTTGAACGAGATGAGGAACGATCCATAAAGGCTGTCGAGAATTTAGGAAAGCAGTTAGGAATTTATACACCTCATCGTATTGAAGCGTTTGATAACTCCAATATTCAAGGAACAAATCCTGTATCTGCACTAGTTGTATTTATAGATGGGAAGCCAGTAAAAAAAGAATACCGCAAATATAAAATTAAAACGGTGCAAGGGCCGGATGATTATGAATCGATGCGGGAAGTTGTACGCAGAAGATATTCACGTGTGTTAAAAGAAGGGCTGCCACTACCGGATTTAATCATTATTGACGGGGGAAAAGGACATGTTGAAGCGGTTAGGGATATTTTGGAGAATGAATTAGGCCTCGATATACCGTTAGCTGGTCTAGTAAAGGATGAGAAGCATCGTACATCTGAATTGATGATAGGGAATCCGCTTGAAATTATTCCACTTGACCGACAGAGTCAGGAGTTTTATTTATTGCAGCGAATTCAAGATGAAGTGCATCGATTTGCGATAACCTTCCATAGGCAACTTCGTGGGAAAAATGCGATTCATTCACAGCTTGACGATATTTCAGGAGTTGGTGAGAAGAGGCGTAAGCAATTGCTTAAATCATTCGGTTCGCTAAAAAAAATAAAAGAAGCCTCTATTGAAGAGCTTGTTCAAGCAGGTATGCCCGAAAAAGTAGCAGAGGCCATCTTCCAAAAATTTCAGAAATGAACTTGATTCACTTTCTCCTCTATGCTATACTCAAGAAGAATTTTGAACATGACAATTAAAGAGTGCTGATAGAGGTGCGAGATTCAAGAGTAGAAACCTAGAGAAGTATGAGCTTCTGTGAAAGGTTTTGAAAGGGGAAATCGCCGAAGGAAAACAAAACTCATACTTTGTTTTTCTGGTTTGACATTGAATAAATGGCAGACTGTCAGGAAGAATTTCCTGGAGAGCTATCTCACTGTATTTGCCGTATTTATAGTATTTTTCGCGGACAAAGCAATGAGATATATCTCGTTGCTTTTTTTGTGCTTGTACATATCAAATTCAGTTTAGTGTAAACAACAGAGAGGATGAATGAATATGCCAATTATTGTACAGAAGTTTGGCGGTACATCCGTCGGAAATGTCACAAAAATTAAAAATGTGGCAAGACGGGTCATGGAAGAAGTAGAGAGAGGGAACGATGTCGTTGTCGTCGTGTCAGCGATGGGCAAAACAACGGATGAATTGGTAACAATGGCAAAGGAAATTACAGATAATCCAAGTAAGCGTGAAATGGATATGCTGCTGTCAACAGGTGAGCAGGTTACGATTTCTTTACTAACAATGGCCTTACTTGAGCAAGGTCAGCAAACGATTTCATTTACAGGGTGGCAAGCAGGAATCCAAACGGAAGCAGTCCATGGCAATGCACGCATTTTACAAATTGATACAAAACGTATGGAAGCGGAATTACAAGCAGGGAAAGTGGTTGTCGTTGCTGGATTCCAAGGGGTAGATGAGGAAGGGAACATTACGACATTAGGGCGCGGAGGTTCAGATACAACAGCTGTTGCACTAGCTGCAGCACTGAAAGCGCAACGCTGTGACATTTATACGGACGTAACCGGCGTATTTACGACGGACCCACGCTATATTAAAGAGGCGAGAAAGCTCTTATCGATTTCATATGATGAAATGTTAGAACTTGCAAATTTAGGAGCTGGCGTACTTCACCCACGTGCGGTAGAGTTTGCCAAAAATTACCACATTCCACTAGAAGTACGTTCTAGTATGGAGAAAGAATCAGGGACGATTATTGAGGAGGAAGCAACAATGGAAGAAAATTTAATTGTAAGAGGTATTGCTTTTGAAGATAAAATTACACGTGTGACGGTGTTTGGTTTACCGCGTACACTTAGCACTTTATCAACCATTTTTACAACGCTTGCAAAGCATCATATTAACGTAGATATCATTATTCAAACAATGACATCTGAAGAGACAACAAATCTTTCGTTTTCAATTAAAAGTGAGGCTCTTCAAGAAGCTCTTCAAGTATTGGAAAGTAATAAACCGAACCTTGAGTTTGAAAGAATCGAAACAGAAGATGGCTTAGCGAAAGTATCAATCGTTGGTTCAGGTATGGTCTCAAACCCTGGAGTCGCAGCTGAAATGTTTGAAGTGATGGCGAACACGGGAATCCAGGTGAAAATGGTTAGTACATCAGAAATTAAAGTGTCAACCGTTATCAATGAAAAGGAAATGGTTAAAGCGGTAGAAGCTCTGCATGTTGCCTTCAACTTAGGTGCCCATTCAAAAACGTTAGCTTAATTAAAGAGGTGTAAAACAGACTTACTTTATCGTAAGTCTGTTTTACAGCACGATTAAAGTGGATCTTTTGGATCCCATTGAACCGTGAAAATGACTCTTTTTGCGCGTTTTTTAATTTCAGCAACTGCTTCACTGCTGCATTTTTTTTGAAGGGCGCTCTGCTCAGCGAGGAATCCAGTTTCTAGTTGGAAATGGCAGTCCGAATAGAGCTCTAGGCGGCGATTGATAATTTCTCCGGTTAAGGTGAGTTCCATTTCATTTTTTGTTTCTTTTTCGATGATTAAATCACCCCAGCCAGCACTTTGAAAAAATGCAACCACTTCACCCATACTACTCAAAGGGAACTTTCTAGCTAACTGTTTCCCAGTCCAATAAAGGATTTGGTAGGAGTCTTGTCCGAGGATATTATCTAAGACAATTTCTCGAATGAGTTCATAGCCAAAAGTAGGAATTTGAAGTTCGTTTATTACAGAGTCTTCTAAAGTTTCTGCGAGATTTTTTTTCATTGTGAATCGCCTCTTTCTGTAAATCTATTATAAACAATTTTCATTTTGATGCTGTACTATTTTTTAAAATATTTTCGGAAATTATTGGAAAATATTAACATACTATTTCATGATATAGATACCTATAATAATAATTTTTGTAAAAATTTAGATAATTTAGAATTTACCTTGGTAGATTATCATGAATTTCTATCGTGAAAAAAAGAAATCTTGTATCCGTTTTCTTGACGCACATACAAGTGAGGAGTAAAATAGTGGTGTCACATAATTGTAAAAAAGTATAGGGAAAATTCTATGCTTGCATTTGTGCGAGGATAAAAGGTAGCCACCAATTTATCTGAGCATGATTTTTCACAAATTAAGGGGGGGCACTTAGTGGCAAAAAATCGTGAGTTTGGAAATCGTAGGCTTCATTCACTTCTTGGGGTAATTCCAATCGGGTTATTCCTCATCTTCCATCTATCAGTGAACTTTATGGCAACAAAAGGAGAGGAAACTTTCAATACTGCGGCTCATGCAATTGAATATGTGCCAATGTTGATAGTGGTAGAATGGGTTGTCATCTATCTACCATTAATTTTTCATGCTGTTTATGGAATCTATATTGCTTTTACAGCTAAAAACAATTTAGGAAGATTCGGGTTCTTCCGTAACTGGATGTTCATGTTACAACGTGTAACTGGAATTATCACTTTAATTTTCCTTGTTTGGCACATTTGGGCAACTCGAATTCAAAAGGCTTTAGGAGCAGAAGTTAACTTTGACATGATGGCTGAAATCTTCTCTAGTCCATTTATGATTGCATTCTACATTGTGGGGGTTATCTCAGCGATTTTCCACTTTGCTAATGGATTATGGTCATTTGCAGTTAGTTGGGGATTAACAATTACACCTAAATCACAAAAAATCATGACTTATGTTACATTAGTAGTATTTGTTGCACTTTCTTACATTGGTGTTAGCGCAATTTTCGCTTTTGTATGATAAGCGAATGAATTAAGAGCAAGAGGATTATAAGGATAATGGAAATAAGGGAGTGACAAGATTGGGTAAAGGTAAAATAGCTATCGTCGGTGGCGGACTAGCAGGTTTAATGGCTGCGATTAAAGCGGCAGAGATGGGGAAACAGGTTGAGTTATTCTCACTAGTTCCTGTAAAACGCTCTCACTCTGTATGTGCCCAAGGCGGTATTAATGGAGCAGTTAATACAAAAGGTGAAGGGGATTCTCCATGGATCCACTTTGATGATACAGTATACGGTGGGGACTTTTTAGCGAACCAACCACCAGTAAAAGCGATGTGTGAAGCAGCACCAGGAATTATCAATATGTTTGACCGTATGGGCGTTATGTTTAACCGTACACCAGAAGGTTTACTTGACTTCCGTCGTTTTGGTGGAACACAACATAGCCGTACAGCATTTGCTGGCGCAACAACTGGTCAACAATTACTTTATGCGATGGACGAGCAAGTACGTCGTTATGAAGTAGAAGGTCTTGTAACGAAATATGAAGGTTGGGAGTTCCTTGGAGCTGTAATCGATGAACAACAAACAGCACGCGGAGTTGTTGCTCAAAACTTAGCTTCTATGGAAATCAAAGCATTCCCTGCTGACGCTGTTATTATGGCGAGCGGTGGACCAGGAATTATCTTTGGTAAATCTACAAACTCCATGATCAACACAGGTTCAGCAGCATCTATCGTATATCAACAAGGTGTTAACTATGCGAACGGTGAGTTCATTCAAATTCACCCAACAGCGATTCCTGGTGATGACAAACTTCGCCTAATGAGTGAATCTGCTCGTGGTGAAGGTGGACGAGTATGGACATATAAAGACGGAAAACCTTGGTACTTCTTAGAAGAAAGATACCCAGCATACGGAAACTTAGTACCTCGTGATATCGCGACTCGTGAAATCTTCGACGTATGTGTAAACGATAAGCTAGGTATCAATGGGGAAAACATGGTTTACCTTGATCTTTCACATAAAGATCCTAAAGAACTTGATATTAAACTTGGTGGTATCATTGAAATTTACGAGAAATTCATGGGTGAAGATCCACGTAAACTTCCAATGAAAATTTTCCCTGCGGTTCACTATTCAATGGGTGGATTATGGGTAGATTATGACCAAATGACAAATATCAAAGGTCTATTTGCTGCTGGTGAGTGTGATTACTCTCAACACGGTGCGAACCGTCTAGGAGCTAACTCTCTTCTATCCGCTATCTATGGTGGATCTGTAGCTGGACCAAATGCAGCTAAATATGTCGAAGGTTTAGAGAAAACAACGGACGCACTTCCTTCTTCATTGTTTGACGGCTATGTAAAACAAGAGCAAGAGAAATGGAATAACGTCATGTCATTAGACGGTGCAGAAAATGCTTATGTTCTTCATAAAGAGCTTGGAGAATGGATGACGAATAACATGACGGTTGTTCGTTACAATGATAAATTGAAAGAAACAGATAACAAAATTCTTGAGTTGATGGAACGCTATAAAAACATCAACATTAACGATACTGCTAAATGGAGCAACCAAGGTGCTGCATTTACTAGACAATTACAAAACATGTTGCAATTAGCTCGTGTTATGACAATTGGTGCCTTAAACCGTAACGAAAGCCGTGGAGCGCACTACAAACCAGAGTTCCCAGAGCGTGATGATGAGAACTTCATGAAAACAACAATGGCTACGTTCAAAGGTCTAGATCAAGCGCCAGCATTCCATTATGAAGATATCGATGTGTCGCTAGTTCCACCTCGTAAACGCGACTACACAACTACACATTAAGAAGGGAGAGAACACCAAATGTCTGAAACTAAAACTGTACGTTTTATCATCACTCGTCAAGATACACCAGATTCAGCTCCTTATGATGAGGAATTTGAATTACCGTATCGTCCTAATATGAACGTAATTTCAGCATTAATGGAAATTCGTCGTAATCCTGTAACAAAAAGCGGTAAACAAACAACTCCAATTGCTTGGGATATGAACTGTTTGGAAGAAGTATGTGGAGCTTGTTCAATGGTTATCAATGGAAAACCAAGACAATCATGTACAGCACTTGTTGATCAATTAGAACAACCTGTTCGTCTTGCACCAATGCGTACTTTCCCAGTTGTTCGTGACCTTCAAGTTGACCGTAGCCGCATGTTCGACAACTTGAAAAAAGTAAAAGCTTGGATTCCAATCGATGGAACGTACAATCTTGGACCAGGTCCTCGTATGCCAGAGCGTAAACGTCAATGGGCTTACGAATTATCTAAATGTATGACTTGTGGTGTATGTCTAGAAGCATGTCCAAATGTGAACGACAGCTCAAACTTTATTGGACCACAACCATTATCACAAGTTCGTTTATTCAACGCTCATCCAACTGGTGCGATGAACAGAGCAGAACGTTTAAATGCAATCATGACAGATGGAGGACTTGCTAACTGCGGTAACTCACAAAACTGCGTACAGTCTTGTCCAAAAGGTATTCCATTAACAACTTCGATTGCAGCTCTTAACCGTGATACTGCAATTCAATCATTCCGTAACTTCTTCGGAAGCGATCAAGTTTAATCAATCGTATGAAAAGAACCTGTATCTTATGATATAGGTTCTTTTTTTTGCGTATTTTCATGCTAGCTCTATGGTGGCAAGGTGAGTGAGGCTGTTTAATGAAATTTAGGTATATTATGTAAAAATCTTTCAATTATATACACTTTGCTTTAAAATGAATGAATAACCATTCATTGAATAAGAGGAGGCAGCATTTTGAGTAGAATCTCATATATTGAAAATTTTGAACAGTGGCAAACTAGTTTTTCCTTTAAGCAAGAGGTAAAGGTTCGTTTTTCGGAAACAGATATGTTCGGTCATCTAAATAATACGATTACATTCACATATTTTGAGGAAGCAAGAATGGAATACTTTAAGCATTTAGGCTTAATGCAAAAATGGTTAGAGGCAAACGATGATGCCATCATTGTTGTGGCTGATTTGCAATGTGATTATCTTCAACAAGTGTTTTTTGATGAACACTTATATGTGCACGTTAAGGCAGCCAAAATCGGTACGTCGTCTGTGGATCTTCATTATATGATTACAAGAGAAGACGGCTCAGTTTGCTATACGGGCAGGGGAGCAATTGTTCAAATTTCGAAAGCTACTGGGAGATCCCTTCCTTGGAGTGAAGAAGTGAAAGCGATATTAGGACAATTTCAAGAAGTAGAGTGAGAATAGTCATATGTAAAATCTCCTAGGAAAAGAATTCTAGGAGATTTTTTTGATTGGATAGTCCTGGTTCGTTGTTGCTGTTTCTGAGAGATGCTTGAAAATTGTTTGAAGTTGTTCCGTTCTTTACTTACAATAAAATATCGTAGGTATTTTAGTATAAGTAAAGAAAAATGTGCTGATATGAAATTTCCAGTATGATGCTAGACTATTATTCTTTTAATAATAAACGAATAGAGACAGGAGAATTTGCATTATCGGATGAAGCATTTGATTTGCATTAGTAATGCTGGAAATGTAGAAGCAGTTAGAAGCATGAGTGTATTTAGGGAAGAGGGAGAGAGCAGTTTTAACCAATTTCTTAATGACTTAGACGATAATCAATGGTTGCTTTATAATATTTCGTATTTTTATATACCGACACTTGATGTCAATACTCTGTTAGAGAATATTGTCTTATTGCTGACATCTTCCAAAGGAATATGGAGTATTATCTTCAATTTTTGGATGCTGTAGCTGATGTTACAAAATCAGCATGATAAGAAGGCTATGCTAATCAATAACGTTATTTAACAGAACCAATAAGAAAAAGGGAGGGAGTATAGTGCCTGAAATAGCATACATAAAGGTTATAAGGAAAAAAGGATTCTACGCAATGTTCCGCAATTTTCAAATACTGTTAAATGGTGAAGTAGCAGGAGAAATAGCTCGTGATCGAGAGGTAGTGTTTGAAGTACCGCCGGGCATCTATACAATTCAAAATAAAATAGATTGGTTAATCACTGATGCTCTAGAGCTAGAAGTAAAAGCTGGTGAAACAGCAACTTTTCAAGTATCAGGGAAGGCGAAGGGTGGATTGAATCAGGAAATATTTATTCAACGGGAAGCGAATGATTGAAATAGAAGGGTGAGTAGCCTTTCAGCATAACTCAAAGATGTACGTGAACATGGTCTTACACAAATGAGCCTAACGTCATTTTGTTATCCACAATTTTAAAAAGGTTAAAAAAGAAAATTTAAATTATATAAGCAAAAGAGTCACTCCCTCACCTTTATCGACATACTATATCGTGACTAAATAGACACCCACTCCGGGTTTTATGCTGGTGAAGGCAAGGAGGGTTACATTAATTGAAGGAGAACGAATTCACTCATAAGCCACTACTCACCAAAAGAGAAAAGGAAGTATTTGAGTTACTAGTACAGGACAAAACAACAAAAGAAATCGCAGGTGAATTGTTTATAAGCGAGAAAACAGTTCGAAATCATATTTCTAATGCGATGCAAAAGCTTGGAGTTAAGGGGCGTTCACAAGCGGTTATAGAACTCCTTCGTATGGGAGAGCTTAAGCTTTAATGTTTTGACTGCATTCTATGTAAATATTCATATAGAAACTTCTCTCCCATTGTGAGCAGCATCAAAGGAAATGTTAAACAATTCATTGTTCAACACCTATGTTGCTGCTCTATTTTTGTCCTATAACTATATAATATTAGGACGCTGCTGATTCTAGGGTTGTTGCGTGTGAAACCTTGGTTTCACACGTCTTATATTTTAAGGGTTAAAAGGTTGTAGTATAAAAAGATATTGATTTTTATAAAGAGGGGAGATAAGTCGTGTTTTTCTAACCAATGGTTGAAATCTCATTCACTTTCATCCAAAATGGGAGTATGATAAGGTTTCAGGAAGCAAATAAGAAGCTAGAGTTATGAAGTAATTTGTTGTTTGATTGACATGCTACTTTCTTTAGTAATATAGACAACGCTTCTTTGAAAGCTGCTTTAACAAAGTTGCACCATGAAATGAAGGAAGAATGAGGCGAGTTTTTTGAAATCAATTGGAATTATAGATTCAGGAGTCGGTGGGTTGACGGTTGTAAAAGAAATTATGCGACAGCTTCCTAACGAACAGATTATCTATTTAGGAGATACGGCTAGATGTCCCTATGGACCAAGATCAAAAGAAGATGTAAAAAAATTCACGTGGCAAATGACCCGTTTTCTATTAAAACACGATATTAAAATGCTAATTATTGCTTGTAATACAGCGACAGCTGCTGTTTTAGAGGATATTCGAGCAGAGCTGGCAATTCCTGTGCTAGGGGTTATTCATCCTGGAGCAAGGGCAGCAATCAAAGTATCCGATACGTTACATATTGGTGTAATCGGCACGATTGGAACGGTAAAAAGTCATGCGTATGATGAAGCGCTTGCTTCTATTAATGATCATGTGAAAGTGACAAGTTTAGCCTGTCCAAAATTTGTTCCAATCGTTGAAAGCGGTGAGTTTGAGGGAGAGATTGTGGACAGGGTTGTCGCAGAAACATTAAAGCCTTTAAAGAAAACAAAGATTGATACGTTAATTCTTGGTTGTACGCATTACCCATTGCTTGGTCCAGTTATTTCCCGCTATATGGGAGGTCGTGTACAGGTGATTTCCTCAGGGGATGAAACGGCCCGTGAAGCAAGTGTAATCTTGGACTATTATCGATTAATGAATCGAAGTAAAGTGCGTCCTATCCATCGTTTTTTCACGACAGGATCTAAAGATATCTTTAGTGAAATTGCTTCAAAATGGCTTAATCGTGATATTGAAACGGTTGAAACCATTAAAATTGATTCTTTATAGGACTTCCATTTGGAGGTCTTTTTTTAGTTTTTCTATAAGATTCCTATTATTATGGACTATATAATTTACTCTCGCTTCTTTCAATAAAAGGTCTAAAATCTTAGAGGGCTCGTATAAATAGTAGTACAAACTGTCCTAGGAGTGATTTTATGTCCAAAATAAGAAAAATAACAGTAGTGACAACGCTTTTAGCCTCTTCTGTTTGGCTTGCTGGCTGCGGCCTATTTGGTGGGGAAGAGAAAAAACAAATTGATCCTCCTACAGATGTTTCCTTAGTAGATGAGCAGCCGGCTCTTGAGGAGACGAATGGTAATAGTCAAAGCGGGGAAGGAAAAGAGGAAGCAGTTAAGAATACAATTAAGAGGGAGCTTTATTTAATTGATAAAGATGGTTACGTTGTCCCGCAAACGATTGAACTACCGAAATCTGAAGGAGCAGCAAAACAGGCTTTGGAATATTTAGTCGAGAAAGGCCCTGTGACAGATATGCTGCCAAATGGTTTCCGAGCGGTTCTCCCTGCGGATACACAGGTAGATGTAGATATTAAAGACGGTGTCGCCATTGCCGACTTCTCAAAAGAGTTTAAAAATTACCAAAAAGAAGATGAGTTAAAGATTTTACAAGCTATTACTTGGACACTGACTCAATTCGAATCCATTGAGAAAGTGCAGTTGCGCTTAAACGGTGAGGAATTAACAGAAATGCCCGTAGGAGGCACACCGATTCATGAAGAATTATCACGTGCGTCAGGGATTAACCTAGATACAAGTGATGTTGTTGATATTACGAATACAAAAGCATTAACCGTTTATTATGTAGGGGGAGAACCAGGCAATTATTATTATGTCCCGGTTACACGTCGAGTAAGTGAAAATACGGAAGATAATATTACGGCTGCTATTTCTGAATTAGCGAAGGGACCTGCGATGTCGTCTAAGCTTCAAACTGAATTTGTTCCAGATATCGCTTTGGTTGATAAGCCAGTTCTTGAGGATGGCAAAGTGACGTTGAATTTTAATGAGTCTATTTTAAATAGCTTTAAAGAGAAGGAGAAGAAAGTGTCACAATCGTTGCTAAATGCACTTGTTTTATCTTTAACTGAACAAAAAGGCATCGAAAGTGTAGAAATACAGGTGAATGGAAAAGCGGACGTAGTCAATGAAGAAGGGAAAAAGTTATCAGAGCCAGTCGTTCGTCCGGATCAAGTGAATACAGGAAGTTTCTAATGTTGAAAATGGAGGTTAGCGATACGCTGCCTCTTTATTTTTTATTCAATCGAGCCATTTATGTTAGACTGTGGGTATACATAGTATATAGTTAAATCAAGCTTTGTCATACGATTTTTACTTTATTCGTGTGAAAATGCGGTTTTACATGCCTTTCAGCCTTGCTGAAAGGTTAAATGAGCCTAAAATGAAAGCTATTTAACAGAGAGCTTAAATAAAAGGAGATGCCTCTTGTGAAGACTGTTATTATTGCTACGAAAAATGAAGGAAAAGCGAAAGAGTTCGAAAGTTTATTTCAAGCAAAAGGATATAAAGTAAAAACGCTTCTTGATGTACCTCATTCACCTGATGTAGAAGAAACAGGGACAACCTTTGAGGAGAATGCTATTTTAAAAGCAGAGGCCATTGCTAAGGAATATAATCAAGTCGTTGTCGCTGATGATTCTGGATTAATCGTTGATGCATTAGATGGACGCCCAGGTGTTTATTCTGCGCGTTATGCAGGAGAAGAAAAAAATGATGAAGCGAACACCAACAAAGTGCTGCGTGAATTGGCAGGTGTACCAACGGAAAAGAGGACAGCGAGATTTTATTGTGCTCTAGCGGTCGCTTCTCCAAATCAAGAAACGATTACGGTATCGGGAACAATTGAAGGAATTATTACAGAGCAACCTGTAGGTGACAACGGTTTTGGTTATGATCCAATTTTTCTTGTAGAGGAATTAGGAAAAACAACAGCCGAACTGACAAAAGAAGAAAAAAATAAAATTAGCCATCGTGCTACTGCTTTAAAAGCACTTGGAGATAAGTTAGATGCATTTTTAAAGGAAGAAGGAAAGTAAGATGAAAGTGCTTGTTATGAGTGACAGTCATGGCTTAACAGATGAAATCAGTATAATCACAGAACGACATAAACATGAAATAGTATCGATGATTCACTGTGGCGATTCTGAACTTATGAAGGAAGACCCCCTTATGATGGAGTGGACAGCGGTGCGAGGTAATTGTGACCGCGATATGACGTATCCCAATGATATTGTCGAAGAAATAGCAGGTCAAAAGTTTTTGATTACACATGGACATTTATATAATGTGAAAATGACGCTTCTTAGTATTTCCTATAGAAGCGAGGAAACAGATGCGAAGATTATTTGCTTTGGTCATTCGCATACAGCCGGCTCTGAATTAATTGATGGTAGGCTGTATGTTAATCCTGGCAGCATTCGTCAACCGCGCGGCCGAAGGGAGAAGACGTATGCCATCCTCGATATTATAGATCAGCAAGTGACCGTGACTTTTTATGATATTAAAGGAAAAGTAGTTGAAGAATTAAATAATACTTATCAAATCGGCTAAAATTAGATATAATGAATAGGCAGGTATTTCTTCCTGTCTATCCTATATGTCCCAGTAGCTCAGCAGGATAGAGCAACGGCCTTCTAAGCCGTCGGTCGGGAGTTCGAATCTCTCCTGGGACGCTAGTTAGTCATGAGAAAGCGCTGATATACGGTCGTATATTAGCTTTTTTATTTGATGTGTGAACGATGATTGAATAAGGTATTTCTTTAAAGTATTTTTTGAAAAAAGGTTGACTTTCTATAAAGATAGAAATATAATAATAAATGTCTTAAAGAAAATTTATTATGTCCCAGTAGCTCAGCAGGATAGAGCAACGGCCTTCTAAGCCGTCGGTCGGGAGTTCGAATCTCTCCTGGGACGCTAGCTAGTCATGAAAAAAGCTGATACACTTCTGTGTACCAGCTTTTTTATTTTTGTTTTTGAATAAGAAGGGGAATCTGAAAAATCATTTATAACGATTTTTTAGATTTAATTCTGCTGGCTGAACGTTGAAAATGGATTCCGTTATTTGAATTGTCGGCTTAAATGATGTATGATATTTCCATGTTTTAGAAAAATAGGAGGGAAGAACATGGCAAATATTGAGCATGGCGAAAATCGCTTTTTTATTGAAACAGAGGGTGAGAAATTAGCGGAGATTACGTATGTGCATTCAGGAGATAAGCAAATTACAGTGGATCATACATACGTTTCTGAGAAGCTGCGTGGACAAAAAATTGGTAACCAACTCGTTGAAAAAGTTGTTGAATTTGCTCGTCAAGAAAATCTTAAGATTGTGCCAGAGTGTTCCTTTGTTGTAAGAGAGTTTGAAAAAAATAAAGAATATCAAGATATAGTTGCTAAGTAATGGCGAAAAATTGAGAGCGAAACAGTTCAATCTGTTTCGCTCTCAGTTTTTTAAGGAGCTCTTTGAACAAAGACATATGTTGTTCTGGATTTTTTAGTAATTTTATTCCAAAAAAATAATAAATTAGTAGTTGATGAGCTGGTTGGAAAATAATATGGAATAAATTGTTTATGTACTAAGAATCGCATTTTTTAATTAGTTTTTTTTTATAAAATAAAATTTTTGTAGGAAAATAAGATAATAACGCGGATGTAAGCGTATACAAAAAAGTGACGAATTAGAATTATCAAACAATTCTTAAAAAACCTGTTGACTCCTTCTTAAAATCAGCGTATTATTACGACAAATACAACATAACGAATTTTAAAAAAACTTTGAAAATATAAATTATGTGTAAAACATTGAAGAGGATAAGTAGTCCTTCGTTAGACAGTCACAGAGAGCCGGTATTTGCTGAGAGCCGGTATTGTCCCGAGAGATGAACTCACCTTGGAGTTTCAGTTTGAACGGTCAACTAGTAGAACTGAACGGGTGCAAAACCAGCACCCGTTATCAAAACAAGAAAGTGCGTACAGAAAGTTTTGTACGAAAAAGGGTGGTACCGTGGATAGGCCAAATAGCCTCTTTCACCCCTTTGGTTTGCTATATGCAAGCGAATTGGGATGGAAGAGGCTTTTTTATATTCAGAAATAGCTGAAATATTAAAATATTTAAAAGGAAAATGGAGGGGACTATTCGTATGACGCAGAAGACTGCAGCAGCTGGCAGGAAGAGTGAGCAAGTAAAGTACACTGGTGCTGAATTTTTAACAGAAGCATTGAAAAGGGAAAATGTAGATGTTATTTTCGGCTATCCTGGCGGTGCCGCATTACCAATTTACGATAAACTATATAATTCAGGTTTGTTCCATGTTTTAACAAGGCATGAGCAAGGTGCCATTCATGCAGCGGAAGGGTATGCAAGAATTACAGGCAAACCGGGAGTAGTAATCGTAACATCAGGGCCTGGTGCAACGAATATTGTAACAGGTTTAGCGGATGCTATGATTGATTCTTTACCGTTAGTTGTTTTTACAGGGCAAGTGGCTACTGGATTAATTGGTTCAGATGCGTTCCAAGAGGCAGATATTCTTGGAATTACGACTCCGATTACCAAACATAATTATCAAGTGAGAGATCCTAAAGATTTTCCACGGATTATTAAAGAAGCTTTTTATATCGCATCAACTGGCCGTCCAGGTCCTGTATTAATTGATATTCCGAAAGATATGGCAATTGGAGAAGCGATTTCACACTTAGACCCTGAAATGGATCTTCCAGGTTATCAGCCAACAACGAAACCGAATTATTTGCAAATTCGCAAGTTAGTTGAGGCTGTGAGCGGTGCTAAAAAGCCGGTCATTCTTGCAGGAGCGGGTGTTCTTCATTCGAAAGCAGCTGATCAATTATTAGAATATGCAGAACAACAAGGTCTTCCAATTGTTCATACTTTACTTGGACTTGGCGGATTCCCGGCAAATCATGCACAATACGTCGGGCTTGCCGGCATGCACGGATGTTATGCAGCTAATATGGCTTTATCAGAATGTGATTTACTCGTCAATATCGGCGCTCGATTTGACGATCGCTTAACAGGTAAACTTTCAGACTTTGCACCGAATGCGACCGTTGCTCATATTGATATTGACCCAGCTGAAATTGGGAAAAACGTTCCAACAAAAATCCCAGTTGTTGGTGATGCAAAAGAAGCATTGGCAGAGTTAATTGCTCAAAATGGTAAAAAACCTGAAATTACTGAGTGGATGAATCAACTTGTTAAGTGGAATAAAGAATTCCCATTGCGCTATACATCATCTGATGAATATTTAATGCCGCAACGAGTGATTGAACTTCTTCATGAAAAAACAAATGGAGAAGCTATCGTTACAACGGATGTCGGTCAACATCAAATGTGGGCAGCGCAATACTATCGCTTTAATAAACCGAATTCATGGGTTACTTCCGGCGGACTTGGCACAATGGGCTTTGGTTTACCTGCAGCACTTGGTGCACAGCTTGCAAATCCTGAGGCTACCGTGCTTTCCATTTCAGGTGATGGTGGTTTCCAAATGTGCAGTCAAGAATTAGGCGTGATTGCGGAAAGAAACTTACCAGTCAAAATCATCATTCTTAATAATGGAGTTTTAGGAATGGTTAGACAATGGCAAGAGCTTTTCTACGAGAAACGTTATTCACAAAGTGTATTCCAATCACAGCCTGATTTTGTGAAATTAGCGGATGCTTATGGTATTCCTGGCTTTTCAGTAAGTACGGAAGAAGAAGCAAGTGCGCGCATTGAGGAAGCGTTGGCAATCGACGGCCCTGTATTAATCGATTTCCGTGTCAAACCAGAAGAAAATGTGTATCCGATGGTAGCAGCAGGAAAAGCTCTCCATGAAATGGAAGGAGTGTAATCATGAAAGGAATTCTTACTCTTACTGTAAACAATAGGCCAGGGGTTCTTAATCGGATTACGAACCTGTTTACAAAAAGAAATTACAACATTGAAAGCATCACGGTTGGTTCTTCTGAGCAAGAAGGGATTTCAAGAATCACCGTCGTTGTTCAAGTAGATGATGAAACAGTTATCGAACAAATGACAAAACAGCTTCATAAACAAATCGATGTATTAAAAGTAAATGATATTAGTAATCAAGCAATCGTTGCGCGCGAATTGGCACTGATTAAAGTTCAAGTGACAAGTCAAACGCGAGCTGAAATATATGCTGTTATTGAACCTTTCCGTGCTTCTGTTATTGATGTGAGTAAAGATAGCTTAACGGTTCAAATTACAGGTGAATCTGATAAGATTGAAGCTTTTATTGAACTAATTAAGCCATACGGCATTAAAGAGTTAGCTCGAACAGGAACAGCTGCTTTCCCACGCGGAATGCAGTTAGCCAATAGCAAAAGCAGCAAGGCCCAAACGATTGTTTAATTTAATAAATTTAATAAATGAATCAACTAAAAAACTAACTTTAGAAAAGAAAAGGGAGATGTATTAATTATGGCAAAAGTATATTATAACGCAGAGGCAAACGAAAATTTCTTCAATGGTAAAAAAGTAGCGATCGTTGGTTACGGTTCACAAGGACACGCGCATGCACAAAACCTTCGCGAGAGCGGTGTAGACGTAATTATCGGAATCCGTCCAGGAAAATCTGCTGAAAAAGCAAAAGAAGATGGTTTCCAAGTATTTTCAGTTAAAGAAGCAGCTGAGCAAGCAGACGTAATCATGAACTTACTTCCAGATGAAACTCAACCAAAAGTATACCAAGAGGAAATCCAACCTGCTCTAACTGCTGGTAAAGCTCTAATGTTCGCACACGGATTCAATGTTCACTTCAGCCAAATCGTTCCACCAGCTGACGTAGACGTATTATTAGTAGCACCAAAAGGTCCAGGACATCTTGTACGCCGTACATACACTGAAGGCGCAGGTGTTCCAGCTCTATTCGCAATCTACCAAGACGTAACAGGTACAGCGAAAGAATTAGCACTTGCTTATGCTCGCGGCATCGGTTCTTTACGTGCAGGTGGTCTTGAAACAACATTTAAAGAAGAAACAGAAACAGATTTATTCGGAGAGCAAGCAGTTCTTTGCGGTGGCTTAACTTCTCTTGTAAAAGCTGGTTTCGAAACATTAACAGAAGCTGGGTACCAACCAGAAGTTGCTTACTTCGAATGTTTACATGAATTAAAATTAATCATCGACCTTATGTATGAAGGCGGAATGGAAAACATGCGTTACTCAATCTCTGATACAGCACAATGGGGAGACTTCGTTTCTGGACCACGCGTTGTAACAGAAGCTTCTAAACAAGCGATGAAAGCTGTATTAAAAGATATCCAAGATGGTGAATTTGCAAAAGGTTGGATCTTAGAAAACCAAGCTAACCGTCCAGTATTCAATGCAATCAACCGTCAAGAGAATGAACATCCAATCGAAGTAGTAGGTCGTGAACTACGTAAAATGATGCCATTTGTTAAACCACAACAACAGGAGAAAGAAGTGGTAGCTGTTGCGAAAAATTAATATTTTTGACACAACATTACGTGATGGCGAACAGTCAGCGGGTGTCAATTTGAATTTTTCCGAAAAAATCGAGATCGCTTATCAACTTGAACGTTTAGGTGTAGACATTATGGAGGCGGGCTTTCCAGCCGCTTCCAAAGGTGACTTTAATTCCGTTCAAGAGATCGCGCGCCGCATTAAAAACAGCTCTGTTACAGGGCTGGCGCGTGCGGTCAAAGGCGATATTGACGCTGCTTGGGATGCTTTAAAGGATGGAGCACAACCTCGTTTGCATACATTCATCGCGACTTCCCCAATCCATCGCGAGTACAAGTTGAAAATGACAAAGGAACAAGTCGTTGAGCGCGCTGTAGCGATGGTTAAATATGCTTCAGAACGTTTCCCAATCGTGCAATGGTCAGCTGAAGATGCGAGCCGCACAGAGTTAGATTATTTAGCTGAAATTGTTGAAGCGGTAATCCAAGCGGGTGCAAAAGTTATTAATATTCCAGATACAGTAGGTTATGCAACACCGATTGAATATGGTAACATTTTCCGTTACTTATGCGAACATGTTCCTTCTATTGATAAAGTGAGCCTATCTTCTCACTGCCATGACGATCTAGGAATGGCGACAGCCAACTCTCTAGCGGCAATTGAAGGCGGCGCAACACAAGTAGAAGGTACGATTAATGGAATTGGTGAACGTGCTGGTAACGCAGCTCTTGAAGAAGTAGCTGTCGCGCTTCGTATCCGCCAAGACTATTATCAAGCACAAACGCGTTTAACGCTTAATGAAATTAAAAGAACGAGTGATCTAGTAAGCCGTTTAACAGCAATGACGGTTCCGCCAAATAAGGCAGTCATCGGTGCAAACGCTTATGCACATGAATCTGGTATTCATCAAGATGGCGTCTTGAAGGAAAAAACAACATATGAAATCATTTCTCCAGAACTTGTTGGTGTGTCCTCGAACTCGCTTGTTTTAGGTAAACACTCTGGTCGACATGCTTTTAAAGAACGATTACAAGAGTTGAACTTCCAAGTAAGTGAAGAAGAAATGAATCGTCTATTCGTTCAATTCAAAGAGCTAGCGGATAAGAAGAAACAAATGACAGATGAAGACTTAGTTGCTCTTGTTTTAGAGGAAAAAGCAACGGCCAGCATCGCTTATGATTTAGTATCTATGCAAATTTCACACGGCACAAATCAAATTCCAACAGCTACAGTTACCTTGAAAAAAGGTGAGGAAGAAACAATCCAAGAAGCTGCAACGGGAGCCGGTAGTGTTGAAGCTCTTTATAATACACTTGAAAGATGCCTAGGCGGCGAAATTGAGTTAGAAGATTATCGAATTCAATCCGTTGGCGGTGGTATGGATGCGTTAGCACAAGTATATGTAAAGATGAACTACCAAGGTGTTGAAACAAGTGGCCGCGGTTTAGATCAGGACGTATTAGAAGCGTCTGCTAAAGCATATTTAAACGCGGTGAATCGTGTGATTATTATGAAAGAATTAGAAGAAAAAGTACCGAATTAATAAGAAAAGCGGAACCGGCTCGTTCAGCTCGCAAAGCAGATAGGAATTGAACCAAAAGGCGCTCTTTGCCTTTTAGGGGCAATTATCTTCTGCACAGCGAGCTAGCCGGTGTAGCTAGATAATAAGAAAAGCGGAACCGGCTCGTTCAGTTAGCCGGTGCAGCTAAACAAGATAAACAAAGCGCAAGCGCCCTTCATTATGTACGAGTGCTTGCCTATTCAATGGAAGAAATATTTCAATGGTTTTAGGAAGGGGAGTTTTCGATGAAAGGGAATATAGCTGTGTTGCCAGGCGATGGCATTGGAAAAGAAGTAACAAAAGGAGCTGTAGAAATACTCGAAGTTGTTGCTCAAAAATTTGGACACGAATTTGAATTTCAATACGGTGAAATTGGTGGCGGAGCGATAGATAATACAGGATCACCTCTACCAGATGAGACAGTCGAAATTTGCCGGAAAAGTGACGCTGTATTATTAGGGGCAGTTGGTGGACCGAAATGGGATAACCATCCTGTCGATATCCGCCCAGAACGCGGTCTATTAAAAATTCGTAAAGAGCTTAATCTATATGCGAATCTTCGACCAATCAGCTATTATTCGAGTTTATCGGAAGCTTCTCCTCTTAAAAAAGAATTAATTGAAGGTGCCGATTTTGTTATCGTTCGTGAATTAACGGGCGGCCTATACTTTGGGAAACCAAGTGAACGAGTGACACGAGAAGGTAAAGATGCTGTAGTCGATACGCTTTTCTATACAAAAGAAGAAATGCACCGCATTATTAAACTAGCTTTTGAATTAGCTAGCAATAGAACAAAGAAAGTAACATCGGTTGATAAAGCGAATGTATTAGAATCAAGCAGAATGTGGCGTGAAACAGCTGAGGAAATTGCGAAAGAATATCCAGATGTAACGTTAGAGCATATGCTTGTGGACAATGCAGCGATGCAACTTATTCGTAACCCAAAACAATTTGATGTTGTCGTAACAGAAAACTTATTCGGCGACATTTTAAGTGATGAAGCATCCGTTCTTACTGGATCGCTAGGAATGCTTCCATCGGCTTCTATTTCAACGAATGGACCAAATCTGTACGAACCAATTCATGGTTCAGCTCCTGATATTGCAGGGCAGAATTTAGCGAATCCGATTGCGACAATCTTATCTGCCGCATCGTTGTTACGTTTATCATTTGGTCTAGAAGCTGAAGCAACTGCGGTGGAACAAGCGGTTGAAGCAGTGCTTGAAAAAGGTTTTAGAACAGGTGATATTGCAGATGAGCAATCAACGAAATTATCGACGAGTGAAATGGTTGCTGAAATTAAAACAGTTCTGTTAAACCAAGAGGCGAATTCTAACGTTACAGGAGCACGTGTATAACAGCTGTTTTTAGACACGGCCTTTTCAGTAGGTCGTGTTTTTTAAAAGATTAAGAAGTATAAAGATTTCGAGATGTTTCGGTGTTCAGTGAAAGCGCATAGCCTGTCGAGTTGCAGTTTGCTCAGGCGATTAAGTTAAAAAATCGACTTCATCTTCTAGCTCTCCAGCGCTTGTGCTTTTCTTAAAGAATCTAAAATGATTGAGGTGGAACAAGATGGGAAAGTCCATTATTGAAAAAATATGGGAGCGTCACATTGTAGCAGCTGAGGAGAATAAACCAGATTTATTATATATCGACCTACAATTTATTCACGAAGTAACATCGCCACAAGCCTTTGAAGGGCTTAGATTAAAGGGACGTAAAGTAAGAAGACCGGATCGTACATTTGCGACGATGGATCACAATGTTCCAACAATTAATCGTTATTTCATTCAAGATGAAATTGCTCAAAAGCAATTGTCTGCTCTTGAAGAAAATTGTAAAGAGTTTGGGATTCGTCTAGCGGATTTGGACAGCCCTGAACAAGGGATTGTTCACGTTATTGGACCAGAATTAGGTCTTACACAACCTGGTATGACCATCGTATGTGGTGATAGCCATACGTCTACTCACGGCGCATTCGGTTCGATTGCATTTGGAATTGGAACGAGTGAAGTAGAGCACGTATTAGCGACACAAACATTATGGCAAACGAAGCCAAAGACGTTAAAGCTTGAAGTAAATGGTCAGTTAGGTAAAGGTGTTAATGCAAAGGATGTTATTTTATATATTATTTCTAAATTTGGTGTAGATTTTGGAACAGGTTATATTATCGAGTATTGTGGCGAAGTATTCGAGAATATGTCGATGGAAGAGAGAATGACGGTATGTAATATGTCGATTGAAGGCGGAGCAAGAGCTGGTTTAGTAGCTCCTGATGAAACGACGTTCTCTTACATGAAAGGCAGAAAATATGCACCAAAAGGCGAAGAATTTGATCGTGCGGTAGAAGATTGGAAGTCATTAGCTAGTGATGAAGATGCTGTATATGACCGCGAAATTGTGTTAGATGGCAGCGCTATTCCACCGATGGTTAGCTGGGGGACAAACCCTGGAATGGCAAGCGGTGTAGATGCAATGATTCCGAGTGAATCAGATGGAACGTTTGATCCTGTAGAGTTGAAAAATGCACTTCAATATATGGGACTTAAAGAAGGTCAAGCAATTACAGATATCCAAGTACAGCATGTGTTTATCGGCTCATGCACAAACTCTCGTATTGAGGATTTACGCCAAGCTGCGTCTATGCTTGAAGGTCAAAAGGTTCATCAAGGTGTTCGTGCTATGGTTGTACCTGGTTCACAAAATGTGAAAAAACAAGCTGAAGAAGAAGGGTTAGATCAGATTTTCAAAGCAGCTGGCTTTGAATGGCGTGATTCTGGCTGCAGTATGTGCTTAGGTATGAATCCAGACGGGGTACCAGCTGGAGAGCATTGTGCTTCTACTTCCAACCGGAATTTTGAAGGTCGTCAAGGAGCAGGCGCACGTACGCACTTAGTTAGCCCCGCGATGGCTGTAGCAGCGGCTATTACTGGAAAGTTTGTTGATATTAGAACATGGGAAGCTCCAACTGTAGGAGCTCATTAAATATTAATATATAAATGGAGGTGCCGAAGATGGAACCGATTAAGGTTTTTACAGGAAAAGCAGCGGTTATGGACCGTAAAAATGTAGATACAGATCAAATTATTCCAAAGCAATTTTTAAAACGAATTGAGCGTAGCGGATTTGGTCAATTTTTATTTTTTAACTGGCGTTTTGATGAAGAAGGAAATGATCGTGCAGATTTTGAACTAAATCAAGAGCAAAATAAAGGTGCGTCTATTTTAATTGCAGGTGAAAACTTCGGTTGCGGCTCTTCTCGTGAGCATGCACCATGGGCTTTACTTGATTATGGTTTTAATATTGTAATTGCTCCTTCTTTTGCTGATATTTTTAGAAACAATTGCATGAAGAATGGGATTGTTCCGATTGTTTTAACAGAAGAGCAAGTAGCTGAATTAATGAAAAAAGGTGTAGAATCTGGTTATGAATTAACTATTGATCTTCCAAACCAAAAGCTTTTTGATCAATCAGGGTTTGAAGCTGAATTTGAATTCCATCCATACTGGAAGGAAATGCTTATTAATGGATGGGATGAAATTTCCATTACTGAGCAATACGAAGAACAAATTAAAAGCTATGAGCAACAAAAAATGCCAATCTCTTCTATTTAATTTAGAAGAGACATTGAGCGGAAAATTCTATCCCGTATGGTCTTGATTTCTTTGAGCCATACGGGATTTTTTTTGAAAATCGTTTCATTCCATGCTACACTGATGTTCAAAAATGAACGGTGAGGCGGAATGGTTAATGAATGAGAGAAAAGATGGAAATAATGTGGTCCTGTTTCCTAATTTACATCATCGCTTAGTTATGAAGGGGACGGAGGCGCTAGAAAATAAACAGTATAAGCAGGCAGCCGAATTATTTGGCCAAGCGAGGGAATTAGATCAGGAACACGCTGAAGGAAATGTAGGGTTGCTCGTTTCGTTAGTCGAGCTCCAAGATTATAAAGAAGCTAAACAATTATGTAAGGAATTATTGCATCAAGGGATTGGTGACTATTTTCAAATTACGAATATGTACTTGATGGTGCTTGTGCAATTAGGGGAGCATGAGGAGATCGTGGAGATGATTGAGCTATTGTTTCAAGAGCATCAAATCCCATTTGATAAAATGGAACAGTTTGAGCAGATGATTTCCTTCAGTAAACGGGCATTAGAAGAAAGAGAGATAGAAGCGGAGCAGCATGAAAGTCAATTACAGCAACAGCTTCAACAAGAGCCTTTGTTTAATGGGAAAAATGAACAACAATTACTTAATACAATTAATATGCTTTCACAGATGAATGTACGTCCGTTTATCGATGATATTCAACAATTTATGCAAGAGGAAGCGAATCATCCTTTTTTTAAAACGATGCTGTTGAATATATTAAAAGAGCAAGACTATACACAAGCCGTGGAAGTAAGGAAGTTTTCACAAGTCTCTTCTTTGATTCCAGCTCATTTACCGAATTTGCAAGAGTATCCTTTTTTTAAAGAAGTATGGGCTTTGGCAGAACAAAAATTGGCACAAAGAAATCCGAGCTTGCTGGAGATGGTCCATAGTTTACTAGAAAGGCACTGCTTCCTGTTATATCCATTTGAACTTGAACAAGATGGTGCGACCATCGCAGCAGCTTACCATGCTTTAGCAGAGCAATATATGACAGGGCAAGATTTCTGTGAGCGAGTTGCCCTTATTTATGAAACAGAAGAACAAGTTGTAAGAGAATGTTTGGACTACATAAAAGAAATTGAAGGAATTTCTTATCCCATTATTTAACCTATTGCTGTTGAAAGAAGAGGAAGCTGTGGTATAATGTAGTGGTTGTACTATACGCTCGTACAAAAAAACGGGAATATCCAAATGATTTGGGTATATTTAAGGGATGACTTGTTAAGAATTGCAAAGCAGATTCATCCATGCTTATTCTTGACGTATATAGATTTTTGGAGGGAAACACATGTCTGTTAAATGGGAAAAGCAAGAAGGAAACGTTGGAGTTTTAACGGTTGAAGTAGACGTAGAAACAGTAAACGCTGGTTTAGACAAAGCGTTCAAAAAAGTAGTAAAGCAAGTAAACGTACCTGGCTTCCGTAAAGGGAAAATGCCTCGTCCATTATTTGAAAAGAAATTCGGTGTAGAATCTTTATACCAAGATGCTCTTGACGAAATTCTTCCAGAAGCTTATGCAAATGCTGTCGAAGAAGCAGGAATTTCACCTGTAGATCGTCCAGAAATCGACATTGAGAAAATGGAAAAAGGTGAAAACCTTATTTTCACAGCTACTGTAACAGTAAAACCTGAAGTAAAATTAGGTAACTATAAAGGACTTGAAGTAGAAAAGTTTGATACAACAGTTACAGATGAAGATGTAGAAGCTGAATTGAAAAAGCAACAAGAGCGTCAAGCTGAGCTAGTTGTGAAAGAAGAAGGCGCAGCAGTTGCAGGTGATACAGTTGTAATTGACTTCGAAGGATTCGTTGATGGTGAAGCATTCGAAGGTGGAAAAGGTGAAAACTATTCTTTAGAGCTTGGTTCTAACTCTTTCATCCCAGGATTCGAAGATCAACTAATCGGTCTTGAAGCAGGTGCTGAGAAAGACGTTGAAGTAACATTCCCAGAAGAGTACCACGCTGCAGAGCTTGCTGGTAAACCAGCTGTATTCAAAGTAAAAGTTCACGAAATCAAAGCGAAACAACTTCCTGAATTAGACGATGAATTCGCGAAAGATGTTGATGATGAAGTAGAAACTATTGCAGAACTTAAAGAAAAAACAAAAGCTAAATTAGAGCATGACAAAAAGCATGAAGAAGAACACTTCATCCAAAATGCTGTAATTGGTCAAGCGGTTGAAGGTGCTCAAATCGATCTTCCTGAAGTAATGGTTTCTAACGAAGTAGATCGCATGATGCAAGATTTTGCTGGACGCTTACAACAACAAGGATTGAACTTAGAATTGTACTTCCAATTCTCTGGTCAAGACGAAGCGGCGTTAAAAGGCCAAATGAAAGAAGAAGCAGAAGGTCAAGTTCGTACAAGTTTAGTGCTTGAAGCAATTGCTGAAGTTGAAAAACTTGAAGCGACAGAAGAAGACGTAGAAGCTGAATTAGCTAAAATGGCTTCAATGTACAATATGGAAGTAGACGCAATCAAAAAAGCTCTTGGTAACTTAGATGCGATTAAAGGCGATCTACAAATTAAAAAAGCTATTGATTTCTTAGTTGAAAACAGCAAAACAGTTGAAGCTAAATAATAGCAGCTTTAAAAAAATATAGTTTTCTTAAAGAAACAAGGCGCGAGCATTTCGTGCCTTGTTTTATACATATCTTGATTTTTTATCATTTATAGAACACTTCTTGATTGCTTTTTTTTAGAATTCGGTGTAGATTAATTCTAATAACACATATACATATTTATACAGTAAATCCTTTTTTTTAAAATTGGTAAGTTAGGGCATACTAAAGAAAGTAACATACATAGTAAAAAGAGCAGTGCTTTGTGTATCGGACAACCTACTATCGTGTAAGCATTTTTGTTACCAAACTTTCAAGAACGTGTTACAATGCAATTCATACTATTTAATTGCAATGAAAGTGCTTATTTAGGCGTTTCTTATGAAGAAAGAAACATGCCTTTAAGATGAATAGAGTAGGAATAGTATTCAAGAGGGGTGAACGTTCATGTTTAAATTTAATGATGAAAAGGGACAATTAAAATGTTCTTTTTGTGGGAAAACTCAAGAACAAGTTCGTAAGCTGGTAGCCGGTCCAGGTGTATATATTTGTGATGAATGTATTGAACTTTGTACAGAGATCGTGGAAGAGGAGCTAGGTACTGAAGAAGAAGTAGAATTCCGCGATGTTCCAAAACCAAAAGAGATTTGCAATATTCTTGATGAATATGTCATCGGACAAGAACAAGCGAAGAAGTCTTTAGCGGTTGCTGTATATAATCACTACAAACGAATTAATTCTAATAGTAAAGTAGATGATGTAGAGCTTTCAAAAAGTAATATCGCGCTTATTGGACCAACTGGTAGTGGGAAAACATTACTTGCTCAAACTTTAGCGCGTTTACTAAACGTTCCTTTTGCTATTGCTGATGCGACGTCTCTAACAGAGGCTGGTTACGTTGGGGAAGATGTTGAAAATATTTTATTGAAACTAATCCAAGCAGCAGATTATGACGTTGAGAAAGCAGAAAAAGGAATTATCTACATCGATGAAATCGATAAAGTAGCTCGTAAATCTGAAAACCCATCGATTACACGTGATGTTTCAGGTGAAGGGGTTCAGCAAGCACTATTAAAAATTCTTGAAGGAACTGTAGCAAGCGTTCCCCCACAAGGTGGACGTAAGCACCCTCATCAAGAATTTATTCAAATTGATACTACAAATATTTTGTTTGTTTGTGGTGGAGCTTTCGATGGAATCGAACCGATTATCAAACGTCGTCTAGGTCAAAAAGTAATTGGTTTTGGTGCAGAGACGAAAAAAGATGAAGTAGCAGAAAAAGAGCTGCTTTCAAAAGTTCTTCCTGAAGACTTACTTCGTTTCGGTTTAATTCCAGAGTTTATCGGTCGTCTTCCAGTTATTGCGACGTTAGAGCAATTGGATGAGGCGGCACTTATTGAAATTTTAACAAAACCGAAAAATGCATTAGTGAAACAATATCAAAAGTTATTAGAACTTGACGATATTGAATTGGAATTCGAACCGGAAGCACTAAATGAAATTGCTAAAAAAGCAATTGAACGTAAAACAGGTGCCCGTGGATTACGTTCCATCATCGAAGGGATTATCCTTGATGTAATGTTCGATCTTCCTTCACGTGATGATGTATCTAAATGTATTATTACAGCAGGGGCGATTACAGAAAAAGAATCTCCGAAATTGGTTCTGAAAGATGGTACAACAATTCAAGGCCAATCTGCTTAATATGTTTCTTTAAAAAGAGATGAGCTGGACAGATGTTTCTGTCTAGGCTCGTCTCTTTTGTTTTTAATGAAATAACCAGTCCCTCTGTAAGACAACCAAATTTTTCATGAAGAAAACTATGAATGATTTCAACTTGTGATAGGAGATACTACCATATAAGACAAACATGGTGAGCGCAGGAGGGAAAATGATGAGCTGGACAGGATTGGCATTGTTTATTCAACTGTTTTTTGGTGTAATCATTGGGCTATATTTCTTGAATTTATTAAAAGGACAGCGTACACAAAAGGTGTCGATTGATCGTGATTCTAAAAAAGAAATGGATCAATTGCGTTCAATGAGAGCGATTCAATTAACAGAGCCATTAGCAGAAAAGGTGAGACCGCAGTCATTTGATGACATTGTTGGACAGGAAGATGGAATTAAATCGTTAAGAGCAGCATTATGCGGACCAAATCCACAGCATGTTATTATTTATGGGCCACCTGGTGTAGGGAAGACCGCAGCTGCACGGCTTGTACTAGAAGAAGCGAAAAAAAATGGGAAATCACCGTTTAGAAAGTCAGCGGTATTTGTTGAATTAGATGCAACAACAGCTCGTTTTGATGAACGAGGTATTGCTGATCCACTGATTGGGTCTGTCCATGACCCGATTTATCAAGGAGCAGGGGCGATGGGCCAGGCTGGTATTCCGCAACCGAAGCAGGGGGCAGTAACAAATGCGCATGGAGGAGTGTTATTTATTGATGAAATTGGGGAGCTTCACTCGATTCAAATGAACAAGTTGTTAAAAGTGTTAGAGGATCGGAAAGTATTTTTAGAAAGCGCATATTATCAAGAAGATAATACAAATATTCCTACTCATATTCATGATATTTTTAAAAATGGTTTACCTGCTGATTTCCGGTTGGTTGGAGCAACAACTCGAACGCCAAATGAGATTCCTCCCGCTATTCGTTCTAGATGCATGGAAGTGTTTTTTCGCGAACTCGAACGCGATGAAATTATAGAGGTTGTTAAAAAAGCAACCGACCGAGTAAACGTGACCATCAGTGAGAAAGGTTTACAAATGATTGCGGAGTACGCTCGTAATGGTCGTGAAGCGGTAAATATGGTGCAAACGCTTGCGAGTATTTCCATTAATGAAAATCGGTCTTATATTAAAGAGGAAGATATTGATTGGATGGCTCATAGCAGCCAGTTAACGCAGCGGATGGATCGAAAAATTGATTCAAAGCCGCAAGTTGGGTTTGTCAATGGGTTGGCTGTATATGGAGCAAATAGCGGAGCGTTGCTTGAAATTGAAGTGACGGTAATGCCGGCGATGAGTGAAAAAGGAGCCATTACCATAACAGGAATTGTCGAAGAGGAAAGCATTGGGGGCAATGGAAAATCGATTCGACGTAAAAGTATGGCCAAGGGGTCAATTGAAAATGTAATTACAGTATTACGCTCAATGGGTGTTCCAGCTGATCAATTTGATATTCATGTGAATTTTCCTGGCGGTACTCCTGTAGATGGACCATCTGCAGGGATTGCTATGGCGACGGGAATTTATTCAGCCATTTATAAAATTCCTGTCGATCATACGGTGGCCATGACAGGCGAAATAGGCATTCATGGTGGTGTAAGACCAATTGGTGGCGTGATTCCGAAAATTAAAGCGGCTCAATTAGCCGGAGCGAAAACGGTCATTATTCCAGCTGATAATATGCAGCCGCTTCTAAAGGAAATTAAAGATATTGAGATTGTACCTGTTACTAAAGTCCAGGAAGTGTTCGAACGATCTCTGAAAAAAGACGTGATACCTGATCAATTACTTTCTACATTGAACTTAAGTAAAAAGGAAAGTGTATAAAGAGAATGCCCCGGTTTTATAGTACCGGGGTTTGTTATAGGTATAATGTTTTTCATTTTTGTAATTAAACGTGCTTTTTTCACCTTTTTTGGGGATAATAAAAAGAGCGTATCTAGTGGTAAACTAAACAAGAAATAGACACTTTTACACAAATAGGATAGAATTGTGAAAAGGTTAGAAACATACAACGATGATGCGAAATTTTGATGGAGGTGTCAGGCAATGGCTGATAAAGAAATCATCGTCCCCCTCCTGCCGCTTAGAGGCTTGCTTGTTTATCCTACGATGGTTCTACATTTGGATGTCGGTCGGGATAAATCAATACAAGCTCTTGAGAAAGCAATGGTGGAAGATCATCTCATTTTTTTAACAACGCAGCAAGACGTCACACTTGATGAACCGGGTGAAGAGGATTTATACCCAATAGGTACATTGACGAAGGTAAAACAAATGCTGAAGCTTCCAAATGGAACGATCCGTGTATTGGTAGAAGGATTAAATCGAGCAGAAGTCAGTGTATTTTATGATTATGAGACACACTATGGTGCCAAGATTAAAATATATGAAGATGATGAAGAGAAAGATGCGGAACATCAGGCTTTAATGCGTACGTTGCTTGATTACTTTGAACAATACATAAAAATGTCAAAGAAGATTACAAGTGAAACATTCTCTTCTACTGCAGATATCGAAGAACCAGGAAGGCTTGCTGATATTATTGCATCACATCTTCCGTTAAAATTAAAAGATAAACAAGAAATTCTTGAAACGACCAATGTGAAGGAACGTTTAAGTCGTGTAATTGAAATGATTCACAATGAAAAAGAAGTGCTTCATTTAGAGAAGAAAATCGGCCAACGAGTTAAGCGTTCGATGGAACGTACGCAAAAGGAATATTATCTTCGTGAGCAAATGAAAGCCATTCAAAAAGAACTGGGCGACAAAGAAGGTAAAGGCGGTGAAGTGGCTAAACTCACAGAGAAAATTGAAGCCGCTGGCATGCCTGAGCAGGTGAAAACAACAGCTTTAAAAGAACTTGATCGTTATGAGAAGGTTCCTGCTAGTTCTGCGGAAAGCTCGGTCATTCGTAATTATCTTGACTGGTTAGTTGCGCTTCCTTGGTCTGAAAGTACAAAAGACGATTTAAATATTTTGAAGGCCGAAAAGGTTTTAAACAAAGACCATTACGGATTGGAAAAAGTAAAGGAACGGGTGTTAGAATACTTAGCTGTTCAACAGTTAACTCATTCATTAAAAGGCCCTATCCTCTGTTTAGCAGGCCCTCCTGGAGTTGGGAAAACAAGCTTGGCTAGATCTATTGCGACTTCGCTAAATCGTAATTTTGTGCGCATTTCTTTAGGGGGCGTTCGCGATGAGTCTGAGATTCGCGGTCATCGCCGAACCTATGTAGGTGCGATGCCGGGTCGAATTATTCAAGGAATGAAAAAGGCAGGTACGATTAATCCAGTCTTTTTATTAGATGAAATTGATAAGATGTCTAATGATTTCCGCGGTGATCCATCTGCTGCGTTACTTGAAGTGTTAGATCCAGAGCAAAATCATAACTTTAGTGATCATTATATAGAAGAACCATATAATCTATCTGATGTCATGTTTATTGCGACAGCTAATGATTTGTCAACGATTCCAGGTCCGCTTCGTGATCGGATGGAGATTATTACAATTGCCGGGTATACGGAAATTGAGAAGCTGCATATTGCGAGAGATCATTTGTTAGTTCGACAGCTAGAAAACCATGGTTTGCAAAAAAATCAACTTCAAGTTCGAGAAGATGCGTTAATCAAAATTATTCGTTATTATACAAGAGAAGCCGGTGTGCGTAGTCTAGAACGTCAACTGGCAAGCGTTTGTCGAAAAACAGCAAAAATTATTGTTTCGGGTGAGAGGAAGCGGGTCATTGTTTCCGAGAAAAATGTAGAAGAATTTTTAGGGAAAACCATTTTCCATTATGGGCAAGCGGAAGAGGAAGATCAAATTGGTGTGGCGACGGGTCTGGCGTATACAGCAGTCGGCGGCGATACGCTGCAAATTGAAGTCTCGTTATCTCCAGGTAAAGGCAAGCTTGTCTTAACTGGAAAACTAGGTGATGTGATGAAAGAATCTGCGCAAGCTGCATTCAGTTTTGTCCGTGCCAAATCAGAAGAGCTTCATATTGATCCGGACTTCAATGAAAAGTACGATATTCATATTCATGTTCCTGAGGGAGCGGTTCCAAAAGATGGACCATCGGCAGGAATTACGATGGCGACAGCGCTTATTTCTGCGTTGACCAATCGCCCGATTAGAAAAGAGGTAGGCATGACAGGGGAAATTACATTACGTGGACGAGTGCTTCCAATCGGCGGCTTAAAAGAAAAATCATTAGCGGCCCACCGAGCAGGCATTACGAAAATTATTCTTCCACAAGATAATGAAAAAGATATTGATGATATTCCAGAAAGTGTTCGAAATGATTTGCAATTTGTCCTTGTTTCGCATGTCGATCAAGTATTAGAACATGCGTTGGCAGGTGACATTCAATGAAAGTAACAAGTGCGGATATTGTGATTAGTGCTGTTAAACCTGACCAATATCCAAGTGAACCGATTCCCGAATTTGCATTAGCAGGTCGTTCAAATGTGGGGAAATCTAGTTTTATTAATAAAATGATTAATCGTAAAAATTTAGCGCGTACATCCTCTAAACCTGGAAAAACGCAAACGTTAAACTTTTACCTAATTAACGATGCCTTGCATTTTGTTGATGTACCGGGGTATGGATATGCTAAAGTGTCCAAATCGGAGCGAGCGGCGTGGGGGAAAATGATTGAAACATATTTTACTTCCCGTGAACAATTACGTGCTGCTATTTTGATTGTTGATTTACGTCATCCGCCAACGAAGGATGATATTTCGATGTATGAGTTTTTAAAGCACTATGAACTACCATGTATCGTTATTGCGACAAAAGCGGATAAGATTCCAAAAGGAAAATGGCAAAAGCATTTGAAAGTAACGCGCGAAACACTTGGACTTGCAAAAGAGGATGAGCTAATGCTCTTTTCTAGTGAGACAGGTGAAGGCAAAGAAAAAATTTGGGGTCTATTAAAGAAATATATGTAAGAAAAGGAACTCGTCTATACGGCGAGTTTTTTATTTGGCTTTGTTATAAGGTTTTGGTGAGTTTTGGTTTATTTGATATGAGACCCAATCTCGTCATAAAATAAGGTTAAATGGGTCATTATACGTAATAAAGTTGCTCTGCCAAACTTGTTTACTTGAAGTTAGGATTTAATTTTGTTATGGTACATTTGTAGAGGATATTCTAGATTATAATAATTATTTATTTCATGAACTGTTCATATTTCATTAGGTTCGGACTTTTTATACATGCTATAATAGATTAAGTCATAATACATTTAATTTTGGGGGTGCAAACGACATATGCATATTATAGCGGTTGGTGTTAACTATAAAACAGCCCCTGTTGAAATTCGCGAAAAATTATCATTTAATGAAGCGGAACTTGCTCAGGCAATGGAAGCTCTTAAAAATAAAAAAAGTATATTAGAGAATGTTATTATTTCTACTTGTAATCGTACAGAAATTTATGTCATTGGTGATCAGCTTCATACAAGCAGATATTATGTGAAGGAATTTCTTTCGGAGTGGTTCGGAATTGATAAGGAAGAGTTCTCTAAATATCTGTTTTTTTATGAAGGCGATGGGGCTGTTGAACATTTATTTCAAGTAACATGCGGCTTGAATTCTATGGTTCTTGGTGAAACACAAATTTTAGGACAAGTACGTTCAAGCTATATGCTGGCGCAAGAGCAACAGACAATTGGAACGGTTTCAAATCATTTATTTAAGCAAGCGCTAACATTAGCGAAAAAAGCGCATGCTGAAACAGAGATTAATACAAATGCTGTATCTGTTAGCTATGCGGCAGTGGAACTAGCTAAGAAAATCTTTGGCAGTTTAAAAGGGAAAAACGTATTAATTCTTGGTGCAGGAAAAATGGGTGAGCTTGCGATTCAAAACTTGCACAGCAATGGTGCTGACAGTGTTACCGTTATTAATCGTACGTTTGAAAAAGCCGTTAATTTAGCGGACCGTTTTAATGGAACACCAAAGAAACTGGAAGAATTACAATGTGCATTAGTAGAAGCGGATATTTTGATTACGTCAACAGGAGCGAAAGATTTTGTTGTGACACAAGAAATGATGTCAGCTGTAAATAAAGTGCGTAAAGGTCGTCCGGTTTTCATGGTTGACATTGCGGTTCCGCGTGATTTAGATCCAGCATTGGCAGAGCTTGAGAACGTGTTCTTATATGATATTGACGATTTAGAAGATATTGTTCAAGCTAATTTAGCAGAGAGAAAATTAGCGGCTGAAAAAATTGAATTAATGGTTGAAGCAGAAATCGTTGAATTTAATCAATGGTTAAATATGCTTGGTGTTGTCCCGGTTATCTCTGCTTTACGAGAAAAAGCATTAGGAATTCAAGCAGAAACAATGGTCAGCCTAGAAAGAAAACTTCCGCATTTAAGTGAACGTGATCGAAAAGTGCTGAACAAGCATACGAAAAGCATTATTAATCAAATGTTGAAAGATCCGATTTTGTATGCAAAAGAACTCGCTGATGAGCCAAATTCGAAAGAAGCATTGAATAATTTTGTGAAAATCTTCCGCTTAGAGGAATTGATTGAAGAACAATTGATGGCTGCTGACGAGCAAGAACAAGCAACAACAAAAGCAGCGGTCTTGAATCCGATTCCTGTTAGAGTTAATTGAGGGCACTATGGAATTGTTAATGACAAGATTGCACGAAGCAACCGTATTATTGTATGCGCTCAGCGTGCTTTTATATTTTATTGACTTTCTTCATAATAACCGGAGGGCAAATAAAGTGGCCTTCTGGTTGCTTTCGATTGTTTGGGTACTTCAAACAATTTTTTTATGCCTATATGTAGTCAAAACAGGGAGGTTTCCTGTCTTAACCATCTTTGAAGGGCTATATTTCTATGCCTGGGTGTTGATTACGTTATCGCTTATCATCAATCGATTGCTGCGTGTGGATTTTATCGTGTTCTTTACGAATGTACTTGGGTTTATGGTCATGGCGATTCATACATTTGCTCCTGTTCAAATCGAGTCTGAAGTACTAGCTCAACAGCTTGTATCTGAGTTATTGATGATACATATTACATTAGCCTTCTTATCGTATGGAGCATTTACGCTCTCTTGTGTATTTTCGATTCTTTATCTCATTCAATATGATTTATTAAAGCGGAAAAAATGGGGAAAACGTTTAATTCGGCTAGGAGATTTAACACAGCTTGAACAAATGAGCTATATTTTAGCTGTTATTGGGGTACCGCTCTTAATGTTTTCACTTATTTTAGGCATTCAATGGGCGTATATCAAAGTTCCAGACTTATCTTTGCTGGACTTCAAAATTATTGGTTCTTTCGTTGTGTTAATTGGTTATAGCGTATATTTATATATAAAAATTAGAAAACAGATGTATGGAAGAATGTTGGCTTTTTTAAATATTGGTATTTTTATGATTGTTTTAATTAACTTTTTCCTGTTTGGAAGTCTTTCAACATTCCATTTTTGGAATACCTAGGAGGAAACAATGAGAAAAATTATTGTCGGTTCAAGACGTAGTAAATTAGCTTTAACCCAAACTAATTGGGTCATTAATCAATTAAAAGCACTTGGAGTTCCTTATGAATTCGAAGTGAAGGAAATTGTAACAAAGGGCGACAAAATTTTAGATGTTACACTTTCGAAAGTCGGCGGTAAAGGCTTGTTTGTAAAAGAAATTGAACAAGCGATGCTCGATAAAGAAATTGATATGGCCGTACATAGTATGAAGGATATGCCTGCTGTCCTTCCAGAGGGCTTAACAATTGGCTGCATTCCTCCGCGTGAAGATCATCGTGATGCATTCATTTCGAAGAATCATATTAAATTAGCGGACTTAAAGCCAGGTGCTATCGTTGGAACAAGCAGCTTGCGTCGAAGTGCACAAATTTTAGCCCAAAGACCGGATCTTGAAATTAAATGGATTCGCGGCAATATTGATACGCGCTTAGAGAAGTTGAATACAGAAGACTATGATGCCATTATTTTAGCTGCTGCAGGTCTTGCCCGAATGGGTTGGAAACAAGACGTGGTGACAGAGTTTTTAGATGATACGTTATGTGTGCCGGCTGTGGGGCAAGGTGCTTTATCGATTGAATGTCGTGCAGATGATACAGAGCTGCTTGCAGAGTTAGCGAAATTCACATGTGAGAATACAAAAAAAGCGGTTGAAGCAGAGCGATCCTTTTTAGATGAAATGGAAGGCGGCTGCCAAGTGCCGATTGCTGGACTTGCCGTGGCAAAAGAGGATGGCGAAGTGGAGTTAACCGCATTAGTGGCTTCTCCAGATGGAAAAACGATATATAAAGAAGTTGTAGCGGGAATGAACCCACTAGCAGTTGGTCAAGATGCAGCCAAGCTTATTAGTGAAAAAGGCGGCAAACAATTGATTGATTCTGTCAAAAAGGAGCTTAATCAGTAATGACTAAGCTTCCTCTCCATGATTATCGGATTTTAATCACTAGAGGACAAGGACAGGTGGCTCATTTCAAGGCTATGATTGAGCAATATGGCGGCACTCCGATTACGGTGCCGCTACTTGACTTTCGTCTGCCTGACAGTCATGAAGCGATTAAAGCGACTCTTTCCCATTTATCAGACTACGATTGGCTGGTCTTAACAAGTCAAAATGGGGTTCGTTTCTTTTTTGAATTAGCAGGGGAGTATGCCAAGTCTCAGTCGCTGCCTAAAATTGCGGTCATCGGTACAAAAACAGCAGAAGCCTTGCAGCATTATGGTTATCATGCTGATTTTATCCCGAATGAGTTTGTGGCTGAAGGGTTTGTGGCTGAATTTATACCGCAGCTTTCTCCTCGTTCCCGTGTTTTAGTGGCCAAAGGAAACTTAGCACGAACTATTATTAGTGGAGCAATTGAAGAGATTGGGGCTGCGTGCGACGAACTCGATGTGTATGAAACGGTGTTGCCTGAAGCGAGTAAGCAAAAGCTTGTAGAAGTGATTACAACAGAAGAAGTGGAGGTCATTACGTTTACGAGCTCATCAACCGTTCATCATTTTATGCAAATTGTGGCACAATATGAGTTGCACCGATACTTAGAAAGTCTTATCATTGCATGTATCGGACCTATTGCCAAGAAAACCGCTCTACACTATGGGTTAGAGGTGGATATTTGTCCGAATGTATATACAACAGAAGCAATGATACAAGACTTAGTTGCATATACAAAAGCTAAAGGAGGAAAGAGCAAATGAAAGATTTATTTTTCAGACGCCATCGCCGATTACGTTCTAGTGCTAATATGAGAGCGTTAGTACGCGAAACATATTTACATAAAGAGGATCTAATTTACCCGATTTTTATTATTGATGGGGAAAATGTGAAAAATGAAATTGGTTCTATGCCAGGTATTTATCAACTGTCCCTCGATAACCTTATGGAAGAGATGACAGAAGTCGCGAACTTGGGTATTAAATCCGTTATTCTATTCGGGGTTCCTTTCGAGCACGATAAGGACGAGCATGGCACAGGAGCGTTCCACCATAACGGACTTGTGCAAGAAGCAACGCGCTTTATTAAAAAACACTTCCCAGGCATCCTTGTTATTGCTGATACATGCCTTTGTGAATATACAAGCCATGGACACTGTGGAGTTGTAGAAGGAGGTACCATTTTAAATGATGCTTCACTTGACTTGCTTGCTAAAACAGCGATTAGTCAAGCGGAGGCAGGTGCGGATATCATTGCCCCTTCGAACATGATGGATGGATTTGTCGCAGCGATTCGAGCTGGTTTAGATGAAGCCGGCTATGAAGATATTCCGATTATGTCGTATGCGGTAAAATATGCTTCTGCTTTTTACGGTCCATTCCGTGATGCAGCGAATGGCGCACCGCAATTTGGTGACCGTAAAACGTATCAAATGGATCCGGCGAATCGTTTGGAAGCGTTCCGCGAAGCTGAAAGTGATGTCGAAGAAGGCGCTGACTTTTTAATTGTTAAACCAGCTCTTTCTTATCTGGACATTATGCGTGACGTGAAGAATAACTTCAACCTTCCTGTTGTAGCGTACAATGTAAGCGGAGAATATTCAATGATTAAAGCAGCTGCAAATAATGGCTGGATTGATGAAAAAGCGATTGTTATGGAAACGCTATTAAGCATGAAACGTGCTGGAGCAGATTTAATTATTACATATGCATCTAAGGACGTGGCTCGTTGGTTAGATGAAGAAGGAAAAGAGGTCTGATTATGCGTTCATATGAAAAATCAAAACAGGCATTTGCTGAAGCTGTTCATTTAATGCCAGGGGGCGTAAATAGCCCGGTACGTGCCTTTAAATCCGTTGATATGGATCCAATTTTTATGGAGCGCGGAAAAGGCTCAAAAATGTACGACATTGATGGCAATGAATATATCGATTATGTTCTATCTTGGGGCCCCTTGATTCTTGGCCATTCGAATGAGCGTGTTGTTGAAGCGTTAAAAAAAGTGGCGGAGTCAGGAACAAGCTTTGGAACGTCTACATTAATCGAAAACGAATTAGCGAAGCTTGTCATTGAACGTGTTCCATCCATTGAGATGATTCGTATGGTGTCATCGGGTACGGAAGCGACGATGAGCGCTCTTCGTGTTGCTCGTGGTTATACCGGGCGTAATAAAATCTTAAAATTTGAAGGGTGTTACCATGGACATGGTGATTCTTTATTAATCAAAGCAGGATCTGGTGTTGCGACGCTTGGTTTACCAGATAGCCCAGGTGTACCAGTAGGAACGGCTCAAAATACGATTACCGTACCGTACAATGATTTAGCCGCTGTAAAGTATGCGTTTGAGCAATTTGGTGAAGATATCGCTTGTATTATTGCTGAACCAGTAGCAGGAAATATGGGGGTTGTCCCACCGCAGCCTGGCTTCTTAGAAGGTTTACGTGAAGTGACGGAACAGTATGGTGCCCTATTAATTTTTGATGAAGTCATGACGGGCTTCCGTGTCGGGTATAACTGTGCACAAGGATATTTTGGTGTTACACCAGATTTAACATGTCTTGGTAAAGTAATCGGCGGCGGTCTTCCTGTCGGTGCTTTCGGCGGAAAGCGTGAAATTATGGAGAAGGTCGCTCCAAGCGGCAGCATCTATCAAGCGGGTACGTTATCAGGGAATCCACTTGCAATGACAGCTGGTTTTGAAACATTAAGCCAGTTAACGCCAGAGGTGTATGCAGAATTTAAACGTAAAGGCGATATATTGGAAAAAGGCATTGGGGAGGCGGCGAAGAAATATGGTATTCCGCATACATTTAATCGTGCAGGTTCCATGATCGGTGTGTTCTTTACGAATGAAGATGTTATTAATTTTGAAACAGCGAAAACATCAGATCTTACATTCTTTGCAAGCTATTTCCGTGAAATGGCGAATCAAGGTGTGTATTTGCCGCCATCGCAATTTGAAGGATTGTTCCTGTCGACAGCACATAGTGATGAAGATCTTGAAAAAACGATTGCTGCGGCAGAGCATGCTTTTTCAACATTAGCAAAGTAATTTTAAAAAACGTTTGGATGCATCATCCAAGCGTTTTTTTTTACTTAACACCGGCAAAAAAGGTTATAATTTCCGTAACTATTTAATCTAGGGGTGAAGGTTTTGCAAAGGATGAAAATATTAATTGTGGAGGATGCAGAAACGCTTCGAAATGAATTACAAGAGTTCCTCTCTAACTATGGATATGAAGTCGAGGCACCGGATGACTTTCAAAATATTATGCAATATGCGATGCAGGAGGATGTACATTTAATTTTGTTAGATATTAATTTGCCAATTTATGATGGCTATTATATTTGTCGGGAAATACGCAAGACTTCAGAAGTACCGATTATTATTGTAACAAGTCGAGATAATGAAATGGATGAGCTGATGAGCATAAATCTTGGAGCAGATGACTTTATTGCAAAGCCGTATAATACGCAAATTTTACTTGCTCGGATTGAAAATGTGCTAAAAAGAACGTATGCACATCAACAATCATCTATTCTACTATATAAATCCCTCAAGCTTGATTTATCGAATGGTACAATTTCATATCAACATCAACAAGAAGAGCTGACGAAAAATGAAATCAAAATTCTGCACTGTTTAATGAAGAATAAAGGCAAGATTGTATCGCGCGACGAGATGATGGAGTATTTATGGTCGTCGGATTTATTTATTGATGACAATACGCTCTCCGTTAACATTACACGGCTTCGAAAAAAAATTGAAGCAATTGGGATGGCCAATCCCATTGAAACGAGACGCGGTCTTGGGTATATCCTAGCATGAAACTGCAACCATATATAAAGGAAAGAGCGGTATTTTTATCGATGAATATCTTTTTATTTGTTCTTGTTGCGCTCTTTCTTTGGTTAATTAATGTACAGGCTGTCGTTATGATAATCGTCTTTGTTTGCTGGTTTGGGCCGTTGCTTTTATCTTATGGATTAGAATTTTTAAAAAGAAAAAATTTCTATGATGAATTGCTTCAAAACTTTGAGGCATTAGATCAAAAGTATTTACTCCCTGAAATCATTGAAGAACCAAACTTTCTTGAAGGGCAAATTTTATATGACATTATGAAAACAACCGATAAACAAATGCATGAGCACGTCAAGAAATATAAAGATATGCAGGCGGAGTATCGTGACTATATCGAGGCGTGGGTGCATGAAGTAAAGACACCGATTGCTTCAAGTAAGTTGATGTTTGAGAATCATAAAAATGAAGTAACGAAAGGGATTATGGAAGAATTAGAGAAAATTGAAGGATATGTCGAGCAAGCGCTGTATTATGCTCGCAGCAGCAGCGCAAGTAAGGATTATATTGTCAAAGAATTTTCGTTGCAAGCTTGTATTTCGAAGGTGTTAAAAAAGAATGCTAAAGCATTTATTCATAAAAAAATTCAACTGCAATTAACTGAAATGGACGAGGTTGTTTATAGCGATGAAAAGTGGATTGAATTTATCCTTCATCAAATTATCGTCAATAGTATTAATTACTGTGACAATAAAATTAGTCTATACACAAGAAAAAATGAACATAGTCTTACCTTACATATTGTCGATGATGGAATCGGCATCGATGAGAAAGATATCGGCCGCGTATTTGATAAAGGCTTTACGGGTGAAAATGGTCGACAATATCGCCGCTCAACGGGGATGGGGCTTTATATTTGTAAATTGTTAGCTGATAAATTGCATTTAGGGGTGACGATTCAGTCTACGAAAGGTGAAGGAACAGAAGTCCAGATTATTTTTCCAAAAAGCAAGGTTGTTTTACTGGAGTCTTGATAAAAGGCTCTTTTTTGTGTGAAAAACGAATCTTACAGAATAGTAAGATTGTTGAAAGTTAATTCGATATGTAGTGACTGCGCAGTGAGATACACTAAAGCCATGAAGGGAGACTGATAAAGGTGAGTAAGGTATTAAAAGTAGATCATATTGAAAAATATTTTGGAAATAAAGGAAATACCACAAAGGCCATTGATCACATTAGTTTTGAAGTGAAGCGGGGAGAATTTGTCGGCATTATGGGTCCATCCGGAAGCGGGAAGACGACCTTATTAAATTGTATTTCGACGATAGATTCGGTAACAACAGGAAAAATTTTAATTAATGAGCAAGACATTACGAAGTTAAAAACAGGCAAGCTAGATCAATTTCGTCGTGATGAGCTCGGTTTTATTTTTCAGGATTTTAACTTATTAGATACGCTAACGGCGTTTGAAAATATTGCAATTGCCCTAACTATTCAGGGTCGAAAACCAGCTGATATTACAGTGTTAGTTAAAGAAGTAGCAGAAAAGCTTGAAATTACCCAAGTTCTTGATAAATTTCCCTATCAAATGTCGGGCGGACAAAAGCAGCGGGTAGCGGCGGCACGTGCGATTGTGACAGACCCTACATTGATTTTAGCCGATGAACCAACAGGAGCACTCGATTCGAAGTCTTCACGCTTATTACTTGATTCATTTGAAAAGCTGAATGAAGAATTACAGGCAACCATTTTGATGGTGACGCACGATGCTTTTACAGCAAGCTATGCAAAGCGAATTTTATTTATTAAAGATGGCCAGATTTTTAATGAATTAATTCGCGGGAAGGATACAAGAAAAGAATTCTTTAATCGGATTATTGAAGTTGTAACGCTTCTTGGAGGTGATACGAATAATGTACTTTAAGCTGTCAGCTCGCAATGTTAAAAGAAGCTTTAAAGATTACTTTATTTACTTTTTAACGCTAACATTTGCAGTTTGTATTTTTTATAGTTTTAACTCTTTATCAGCTTCAGAAGCGATGACGACATTAAACGCTAGTCAAACGGAAATGATTAAGGCATTCACGATGCTATTATCTGGTGTTTCTGTATTCGTATCGGTTGTGCTTGGCTTTTTAATTATGTATGCCAATAATTTTTTAATCAGGAGACGAAAAAAAGAACTTGGTTTGTATATGACGCTCGGAATGAGCAAATATAAAATCTCGCACATTATCGTTGTGGAAACATTTTTTGTAGGAATCATCTCGCTTGCTGTTGGTTTACTGCTAGGTATTCTCGTTTCTCAAGGATTAGTAGCTTTAACTGTGTCGATGTTTAAAGCAAATATTGAACAATTTACATTTGTCTTTTCAAGTGATGCGATGTTGAAGACCATATTGTATTTCGGAATGATTTTTTTAATGGTAATGATCTTCAATAGTGTCGTTATTTCCAGGTACAAACTTATTGACTTATTAACAGCGGCGAAGAAAAATCAAAGCTTAAAGATTCGGAAAACATCAACTTCCATTGTGCTATTTGTTTTCTCAATTATTCTTCTTGCTACAGCGTATGCGGTCATTATGAAGTATGGTCTGTTTGAAAACGCTATTGTGTGGACGTGTGTTGGTTTAGGTGCCCTTGGGACATTTCTCTTTTTTATGTCCTTATCTGGATTTGCGTTGAATATGATTCAGAAAAACAAAAATGTGTACTATAAAGATGTGAATATGTTCGTGCTGCGTCAAATTAATAGTAAAGTGAATACAACCTTCATTTCAATGACGATTATTTGTTTAATGCTCTTTTTTACAATCGGGGTATTCTCGACAGGCTTTAGCTTTAAAGCTTCGATGGAGAAGAATGTTGAAAAAATGACACCGTATGATGCTAGCTTATATACGAAGGTAGATGAAGACGCGAAAGTACAACATATTAATGATGCGGTGAAGAATGTAAATATTGATTTAGACAAATATAAAGAACATCATAGCTTTACAGTTTATAAAGCGGAGAAAAGTGTAAAAGACTTATTAGCTCCTTATCAAGGTGATGCCGTGAAGTTTGCTGATAGTAATTTACCAGTTATTAAAAGGTCTGATTTTGAACGAATAGAAGCGATGCAAGGGGCTAAATCCATAGATTTCAACGATGAAGAAGTCGTGTTACTCTCTAATTTTGAAGTATTTCAGGATGTCTTTGACCGTTTCACTGAAGATCATAAAACATTAGAAGTGAATGGAAAGGAATATGATATCGCTCATCAAAAGGTTCATTCATTTGCTTATAAAACAGAGTTTAATTCAGAAGGGGTCATAACAGCTGTATTGCCTGATGAAGCGGTGGAAGGGATGAAGCCATTTCTTTCCATCGTTAATATTAATTACGATGATAACCAAAAAGAACATGATGAAACCTTATATAAAGTGTTAGATGAATCGGATGCTTTATGGGGAACTACTAAAACCATTATTCTTGATTCTAGTGTCGGCTCTTCCACGATGATTGTATTTGTCGGAATTTATCTTGGGATTGTCTTCTTGATTTCAAGTGCAGCTGTGCTTGCGTTGCAGCAATTATCAGAGGCGAGTGATAATATTGCTCGTTATACGGTTTTGAAGAAGATTGGTGTCACAAGGAAAGGAATTGATAAAGCAATTTTTGGGCAAGTATTTATTTACTTTATGATGCCATTAGCTTTAGCTATTGTGCATTCAATTTTCGGTATCCAAGTAGTGAACAAAGCTATTATGGTAGCGGGAAGTACAAGTGTACTCGTTCCGTCTCTAATTACAGCATTAATCATCGTTATCGTATATGGCGGTTATTTCTTTGCAACATATACGGGGTATAAGAGTATTGTCAAATAATCGGGTATAGGAGATTGTCTAAAAATCTCCTAAAATAAAGGCAGCGATAAGAGTACAATGAACGGCCCCATTCCTTTACTGAATTTTGAGAAGTTGTCCTTTAACACACTTTGAGAACGGCAAAAAAGTAATTATATAAGGAGAATGATTGTTCAACTGAATGAGGAGGCTATCCCAAACGCCATTTTTTATGATTTTTGGGATAGCCTCTTCTTCTGTCATGAACGGATACGCTCGATTTCTGAGATTTGTGCTCGACTTTTGGCATATATGACCGATTTACATAACGTTTGACATAACTTTCTTTCTGCTTTCATAGATTGATAATGGTATGAGAAGTGAAAGGAGGAAATGCTTTGACCGAAGAGAATCAATCGTATTTACGATTTTCGTTAGAAGAATCGGTTTGGTTTCAGAAGGGACAGGAAGTAGCGGAGTTATACTCCATTTCATTGGATCCCAACGTGACGATTCAAGAAGATGAACATTATGTGTATATGAGAGGAACGCTTGATTTAAGCGGTGAATATAAGGACAGCGGAGAACAAGTAGACGGTGATGCTCATACGTTTTTACCGCGATCTGTTCAAACGGTGGAGAGACATCCAAATGGAATTAGTGAGTTTATCCATCGCTTTCCTGTTGATATTACAATTCCGAGTACACGTATTACCTCATTAGATGATATTGAAGTGACGATTCAAACGTTTGATTATACGTTACCTGAGCGGAATTGTCTTAAACTTCAAGCAGATTTAATCATCAGTGGGATTTATCGTGAAACATATGTCGAGCCGGAACTTGAGGACTATCAAGTGTGGGATGATGATGAAAGTCCAGTTGCGACGGATGAGCGACAAGAATTGGATGAAGAAATAGAAGATGAAGTAGTAGAAGTGGAGTTAGTGGACATCAGGCAAGAAGAAATAGCCGAAGTGGAAGAATTTGTTGAGGCTGAAGAGTTTGCTGATGACAGGGCGGATTCTGTGGAGAGTCCAGTTTCACAAATAGAAGAAGAATCTCCTGTTTCATATACGGCAGCAACACCACCGCTTCCAGATTTTCAACCGACATTTCGTCAGGAAGAACAACAAGAGGGAGAGTTATACGAACCTTTTATTGTGGAGGCGAAACGAACGCCAGATGTAGAAGAAGAGAGGGTAGCCCCTCTGTTTATTAGTAAACAGCCGGATATCCCTGTATTCGACTTTTCTGTACCAAAGTTTCAAGAAAGAGAGGAAGAACAAGAGGTCGAGCCGGTGCTTGAAAGGAAAGTGGAAGAAGAGCAGAAAGTAGAGCCGGTGCTTGGAAGAAAAGTAGAAGAACAAAAAGCAGAACCAGTCCTTGAAAGAAAAGTAGAAGAACAAAAGGCGGAGCCGGTGCTTGAAAGAAAAGTAGAAGAACAAAAGGCGGAGCCGGTGCTTGAAAGAAAAGTAGAAGAACAAAAGGCGGAGCCGGTGCTTGAAAGAAAAGTAGAAGAACAAAAGGCGGAGCCAGTGCTTGAAAGAAAAGTAGAAGAACAAAAGGCGGAGCCGGTGCTCGAAAGAAAAGTAGAAGAACAAAAGGCGGAGCCGGTGCTTGAAAGAAAAGTAGAAGAACAAAAGGCGGAGCCGGTGCTTGAAAGGAAAGTAGAAGAACAAAAAGCGGAGCCGGTGCTTGAAAGAAAAGTAGAAGAACAAAAAGCGGAGCCAGTGCTTGAAAGAAAAGTGGAAGAACAAAAGGCGGAGCCGGTGCTTGAAAGAAAAGTGGAAGAACAAAAGGCGGAGCCGGTGCTTGAAAGAAAAGTAGAAGAACAAAAGGCGGAGCCGGTGCTTGAAAGAAAAGTAGAAGAACAAAAAGCAGAACCAGTGCTTGAAAGGAAAGTAGAAGAAGAACAAAAGGTGGAGCCGGTCCTTGAACAAGAAGTAAAAGAGGAGCTGGAAAAGGTTAACTTACTGCATTTAGTGAAAAAGAGAGAGGCACCTCCTGTTATCGTTCAACAAGATAAGCGAGAGCCACAGCAAGAAGAGGAGAAAAAAGTGGAGAAGTCTGAGCAAAAAGCGAGGACCAATGAATCTCAACCTCTTTCGATTATGGACTTTTTCAGTAGAAAGCAAGAAGAAGAACATGTAAAAGTAAAGGTTTGTATTGTGCAACAGGGAGAAACGATTGATGACCTGGCAGAGCGTTATTCAGTCAATCCGCAAACATTGCTTCAAAGCAATGAGTTAGAACCGAATCAAGATATTTATGAAGGGCAAGTCTTGTATATTCCGAGATCCGCCTCGTATAAAAACTAATTATTACGCTAGAACAGTGAGCAGTGAAGCTGCTTGCTGTTTTTTCTACAGGAAAGAAACAAACCTTCATCCCTTACTGATGGTTAGCCATGTTCTACGGTCACTAAGATCTCGTGCTTCGCTTCAATCAAGTGCCTGTACGAACCTAATTGGTTGAAAATTGAAAAGGTACGTTTCACTTTATCTCACCAATTGTATCTTTACTACAAAAGTGAGGCAACTGTTCATATAAGATGAAATGCGGCGTGGCTCAGTTTGCCATAGAGTATGACAGCTTATGACCTCGAGGGGCTAGGAGGCGCAACTAGATGAGGGCAGTTGTACCATCTCTGAAAAACTTGAGGTCTTACTGCCCGTTAAATGCCGGATAAAATTTCAATATGTTCTACTGTCTAGCTCCAGGTGCCTTACGCTTTTCTTAGGAAAGTGAGTGATGTTATGACGGAGAATGCACATGCTGAAACGATAGCGGTTTTGCAACAATATGCACTTCGCATTCAATATATTGAAGACTTTGGACGTGTAAAGAAAATTTATAGTGACCGAGGTGTATTTGCTTTAAAATCGATTTCGCCTCATGTCGGCATTGATTTTATCCGTAATGTTCAAACGTTGTATCAGCGTGGCTATAATAGAATTGTGCCAATCTATCAGTCAAAAGATGGGCGTTATGCGGTTCTTCATCATAATAAACTTTATTATTTAATGCCGTGGTTGGAAACTTTAGAAAGCGGAGAACGAGATGTACGACATAAGCAAATGTTTCGAGAGCTGGCACGCATGCACAGCCTTTCTATTAAAGAGATTGAAGTAGATAAGGAGGATAGGGAGGCGCATTATGAACGTACGCTTCATGCATGGGAAGCGCAGCAAGAGTTTCTAGATGAATGGATTGTAAGCTGTGAGAAGAAATGGTATATGTCACCGATGGAAATGCTGTTTTGTGTCTATTACAGCGACCTTTCCCAGGCGTTGACATATTCAATTAAGAAGTTTAAGGAGTGGTTTGAACAAACGAAGGAAGAAGAGAAGGTTCGCACGGTTGTAACACATGGAAAAGTGTCATTGAAGCATTTTGTTAGTGATAATCGGGGGTATGGTTATTTTATCAATTTTGAAAACTCACGGGTAGCGCCGCCGCATTTCGATATACTTCCTTTTCTTGTAAGGTCGATGAAAACATTTCCGATTCAATGCGATGATTGTGTGGATTGGCTATATAATTATATTCGCTATTTTCCGTTAAAAGAGGATGAAATGTTATTGATGCAAAGCTATCTTGCTTATCCGGGATCAGCTCTGGATGCGGTTAAAAATTACGTGGAACGAAAGGGGAATAAAACGGAACTAGATTCAGTAAAGGAACTTCAACGTCAATATTGGTTTTTAAAGAATGTTGAATATGTTGTCATGAAGATAGAAGAAATCGAGAATCAAAAGAAGGCGGCTGCTAAAGAAGCACAGTCACCTCAAAGTTAGCTCAAAAAACATGTTTGGAGTCAACCATTCATGTTTTTTTGTGCTGTCATCAATTTACATAGAAGAACGCAGCGAGAAAAATAAACAAGGCCAGCAATAGAATATCGATGAATGTCGGAAAAATAAGCGTTCGAATCGCTTGAAAGATTGTAAATGGGACAATAAATTGCTGTACGACAACACTCGCTTTTTTGGTCCAAGGAGGGAGATTGTTTGGGTTAAATTTCTTTTGTCGTTTCATCATTATGTCATCCTTTATATCGTCTTGCTTCATCATATGGGGAAGTGTGGAGAAACGTGAAGAGGCTGTCACGGATAGATGCTTCTTGTATAGAATAATAAAAAAACGGAAAGAATGATTGACGATATCCTTTGTTTTTATGTACTATAGATTATGTGTTTAAAAAATACATATTGCGTAAAGCGAAGATCGGAAATAGTATGATGAATGGCGCTTTTCAGAGAGGAAACTATAAGCTGGGAGGTTTCTAAGTAAGCAGCATCAGAAGTCGTCCGTGAGCAATTTTCGTGAACAACTGCAGTAGCGAAAATCGGTAAACAACCGTTATTTTATTTGAGAGCCGGAAAAGGTTTATTTGCTTTTTCGGAAAAAAGGTGGCACCGCGAACAACTTCCTTCGTCCTTTTGTGATGATGGGAGTTTTTTTGTGGAAAAGGGGCAGAACTTCGCAGAAAATATACGTAACTCTGAAGTGTGAGAAATAAGTTATTTCGCTAGGGTCTTATATGACTGCGTGCTACGTTCGAGCTGCTTTTGTTCTGTGCTATCATTTTAGTAATCATGATAAGGGATTATATAGGAGGGACTTATGATGGAAGAAAATCAAATTTCAATGCCGACGAAATACGATCCACAGTCGATTGAGAAAGGTCGTTATCAGTGGTGGTTAGAAGGAAAGTTTTTTGAAACAACAGGCGATGATCAAAAGGAGCCATATACAATCGTTATTCCACCGCCAAACGTAACAGGTAAGCTTCACTTAGGTCATGCTTGGGATACGACGCTGCAAGATATTTTAACGCGTATGAAAAGAATGCAAGGTTATGACGTGCTTTGGCTGCCAGGTATGGACCATGCTGGGATTGCTACTCAAGCAAAAGTAGAGCAAAAGCTGCGTGAAGAAGGCGTTAGTCGTTATGATTTAGGACGCGAGAAATTCGTTGAAGAAACGTGGAAATGGAAAGAAGAATATGCGGGTCATATTCGTGCGCAATGGGCGAAGCTAGGTCTTGGTCTTGATTATACACGTGAACGTTTTACTTTAGATGAAGGGTTATCAAAAGCCGTTCGTGAAGTATTCGTAAAATTATATGAAAAAGATTTAATTTACCGCGGGGAATATATTATTAACTGGGATCCAGTGACGAAAACAGCTTTATCTGACATTGAGGTTATTCATAAAGATGTTCAAGGTGCTTTCTATCATATGAAGTACCCATTAGCAGATGGCTCAGGTTATATTGAGGTAGCTACAACTCGTCCAGAAACGATGTTGGGTGACTCAGGGGTAGCTGTTCATCCTGAAGATGAGCGCTATAAACACTTAATTGGCAAAACGGTTATTCTTCCAATTGTAGGTCGTGAAATTCCGATTGTTGGTGATGATTATGTAGATATGGAGTTCGGTTCAGGTGCGGTTAAAATGACGCCAGCGCATGATCCTAACGATTTCGAGGTTGGAAACCGTCATAACTTAGAACGCATTCTTGTGATGAACGAAGATGGAACAATGAACGGCCGTGCAGGTAAATATGAAGGAATGGACCGTTTCGAATGCCGTAAGCAAATTGTGAAAGATTTACAAGATGCAGGTGTATTATTCAAAATTGAAGATCATATGCATTCAGTTGGACATTCTGAGCGCAGCGGTGCAGTAGTTGAACCATATTTATCTACACAATGGTTTGTTAAAATGCAACCACTTGCTGATGCAGCAATCGAATTGCAACAACAAGGTGATGACAAAAAAGTTCATTTCACACCAGATCGTTTCGAAAAAACATACTTACGCTGGATGGAGAATATCCACGATTGGTGTATTTCTCGTCAACTTTGGTGGGGACATCGTATTCCAGCTTGGTACCATAAAGAAACAGGTGAAGTGTATGTTGGTACAGAAGCACCTGCTGATAGCGAAAACTGGGAACAAGATAAAGATGTATTGGATACATGGTTTAGTTCAGCATTATGGCCATTCTCAACGATGGGCTGGCCGGATGCCGATGCAGCGGACTTTAAACGTTATTACTCAACGGATGCGCTTGTAACAGGTTATGATATCATCTTCTTCTGGGTGTCACGAATGATTTTCCAAGCGATTGAATTCACAGGTGAACGTCCATTTGAAAATGTCTTAATTCATGGTCTTGTTCGTGACGAGCAAGGACGTAAAATGAGTAAATCTCTAGGTAACGGTGTCGATCCAATGGATGTTATTGATAAATATGGAGCTGACTCATTACGTTACTTCTTATCAACAGGAAGCTCTCCAGGCCAAGACCTTCGTTACAGTAACGAAAAAGTAGAGTCTGTATGGAACTTCTCGAATAAAATTTGGAATGCATCTCGTTTCGCCTTAATGAACATGAACGGCTTAACGTATGATGAAATTGATTTAAGCGGTGAAAAATCCGTAGCAGATAAATGGATTTTAACTCGCTTAAATGAAACGATTGAAACAGTTACACGTCTTGCAGATAAATATGAGTTCGGTGAAGTAGGGCGCGCGCTATATAACTTCATCTGGGATGATTTCTGTGATTGGTATATTGAAATGGCGAAGCTTCCATTGTACGGTGAAGACGAAGCAGCGAAGAAAACAACGCGCTCCATTCTTGCTTATGTGTTAGATAACACAATGCGCTTATTACATCCATTCATGCCATTTATTACGGAAGAAATTTGGCAAAACCTACCGCACCAAGGAGAGTCCATTACAGTGGCTGCTTGGCCAATGGTAAATCCTGCATTAACAGACACGGATGCAGCTGAAGAAATGAAACTTCTTGTTGAAATCATTCGCGCAGTACGTAATATCCGTGCTGAAGTGAATACACCGATGAGCAAGAAAGTAAACTTAATTTTAAAAGCGAAAGATGCGAATATTTCAGCAATCTTAGAGAAAAATGCGAGCTACATTGAGCGTTTCTGTAACCCGGAAGCATTAACAATTGGTGTCGAAGTAGAAGAGCCAGCTCAAGCGATGACAGCTGTTGTAACAGGAGTTGAGCTTATTTTACCGCTTCAAGGCTTAATCAACATCGATGAAGAAGTAAAACGTCTAGAAAAAGAACTGGATAAGCTGAACAAAGAAGTAGAACGCGTTCAGAAGAAACTAGGAAATGAAGGCTTTGTGAAGAAAGCGCCAGAGAAAGTAATTGAGGAAGAACGTGCAAAAGAAAAAGATTACGTTGAAAAGCGTGATGCTGTGATTCATCGAATTAATGAATTGAAACAATTATAAAAAAAGGAAGAACGAGTGGATGTGTGAAGGCTCGTTCTTCCTTTTTTTTGTGCGGGGGTACGGAGAGTCAAGCGGGGAAAAGGGGGTGCGAAAATGTGACCAATTATTTTGGCTAGTAACGATAGATGAACTTTTTATGTAAAGAAATGTTACCTATCAATCGATGTTATTAAATATAACATCTATAAAAAGAGTATAATTTGGAAGAGGGGATTTTGCAATATTTTGTTATATTATGTAACAAAATGTTCAATTTTTTAAAAGTGTTAAAAAACAGGAGTGTTGCGTAAAAAAATTAAAAAAGCGAGTGCGACAATGGCACTCACTCTAGTGTTTAAGCGAAATGAGACTGGATAAATTGTAAATATTCTCGGACAATATTGATGTCACTTAACGCACTTAACGTTCGACTCCCTACGACATCTTCAATTTCGTTAAACAAAAATCGACATTTTTCATCAAAAATAAAATCAATGCCGACCATACCAAAATCAAAGGCATCAATGATTGTTTGGATAAGTGCAGTTTCTTCATCGGACAATTCGTACAGGGAAGCTGTGCCTCCAAGGGTATAATTGGCTTTAAAATTTGAGCTGGATTCTCGTAACACAGCAGCAACGATTTTTTTTCCGACAACAAAAACGCGTACATCTTTTCCAAAAACGCCGGGTTTTTGAATCAACCAATCGCCTCCTGATGGCAATGATGTTAATTGGTTCGCATTTTCAATTAAATAGACACTCTTTCCGCCGCGTCCATGCACTTCCTTTGCGATGAAAGGGAAGGGAAAGTGTGCTTGAACAGAATCTTGGCAGTAAACGGTGTCTGCCATAGGGATGCCAAGTGAGCTAAGGAATTGATGAGTCTTTGCTTTGTTGTTTGCTATTTCGGACACGAAAGAAGAATTAAAACAAACGGTGCCAAGCATTTCTAATTGCTTGGTGAAAAATGAATCAATGGTTCTAATGATTGCATAGGCAGGCGGTGCAACAGGTTCGTTTCGAAAATCAACAAATAGGTTGTGCTGACGATGACCGATTTGTAGGTCTTCACGATAATGAAATTGTAGCTCCATGTTCAGTTCTTTTGCTTCTGCTAACATCCACTCTATATACGCTTTATTTTTCTTTGCATCCTCGCGGTTATAAATTAACCATCCGATTTTCTTCATTGGTTAGACGTCCTTTGTATCATATAATCAAACATAGCATCGGCAATATTAATACCGGTGCATTCATAAATATTCAGCAAATGCGAATTGGAATTTACTTCGCAAAGAAGAGGTCCGTCTTCGCCGTATAATAAATCAACACCGGCAAAATCAACGTCTAGAATGCGAGCGGCTGTAATAGCAAGTTCCGCTTCCGCTTCGGTTGGCGTATAAGGGGCACTTTGACCGCCGTTTGTCATATTGGCCCGGAAATCATGCTTCGATGTTCGTTTCATCGCGGCTACGACTTTGTTTCCGACAACATTGATTCGAATATCGCGACCTCGACTGTTTTCGATGAATTCTTGTAAAATAAAAGGTTTATGTTTTAATTTTTTTATAAGCTCTATTAATTCGCTCTCTGTCTCGATTAAGTATACTTGCTGCCCAAAAGAGCCATAGGCTTCTTTGATGACAAGCGGGTAACCGAGCGCTTGTCCGATGTTGATAAAGGCGTCAAAGTGTTGGCGCTTAATTCCTTCATATGTAAAGGGTGGGAAAAATGTTTTTGGCATCGGAATAGCATGATTGGCTAACGCTTGATGGGTTTTTGCTTTACTATCGCAAATATCGATTGCTTCACTTCTATTATATACAGGAAGGCCGAGCAGCTCTAACTGACGTGCTAAGTGAATGTCTTTATCGAGAAAAAGGACGAAATCAGGCAGTGAATTCCTGTTATGTATGAGTGCAGCTGCGCTGTTTTCAAGGCTGACGATTAGCTCGCTGTTTCGCACAATAGATGCGGCAATCCCTTTTTTTTCAGCGGCTTCCTTGACGAATAGAGCCAAATCGGAAAATTTCTCGTGCTGTAAATAGCCATTGACAACAATCCAGCAGGAGAGAGTCGATGAATTCATCTAAAATAACTCCTTTCATATAGGGAAATGAATGATATATTATAATTTGGGAGGCGTAGACCACATGCTAACAACAATAAACGAAATCAATCAATTTTTTGAACATAGATCGGTCCGGTTAGGAATGAACTTTGGACTTTCAAGGATGGAACAGCTATTAGCGAAGCTTGGTAATCCTCATAAAGAGCTGAAATACATTCATCTTGCTGGTTCAAATGGAAAAGGCTCCACCTTACATTATATAAAAGAAATGATGATTGCAGAAGGATATACAATTGCTTCCTTTACTTCGCCTTATTTGGAGAAAATGAATGAACAATTGAAGATTAATGATGAGATGATTCAAGATGAAGATTTTGTTGCTGTGTTTCAGCTGCTTTGGCCCGTTATTCAAGAAATGGATGAAGCGGGAAATGGCCCAACGCAATTTGAAATTTTAACTGCGATGGCATTTTGTTATTTTAAGAATTGTAAAGTAGACATTGTTCTCTTAGAAGCTGGTCTTGGAGGGAGATTGGATTCTACGAATGTCATCGAGCCGCTTCTTTCTATTATTACATCTATTTCACTTGAACATACGAACATTCTAGGGAACACTCTTGCTGAAATTGCTTCCGAAAAGGCAGGGATTATTAAAAAGGGTGCTCCTATTGTTAGTGGAGTGACGGAAGAGGAACCAGCACAAGTCATTCAGCAAAAAGCACAATCTCTTAAAGCGCCTTATTTTCAATTAACAAAAGATATCGTCATTCGAAATTTAGAGCAAAGGGAAGCCGTTCAAAGCTTTACCTTTGCTTTCCGAGATACAGTGCTTGAACAGCTTGAATTGCAAATGCTTGGTCGTCATCAAGTCGATAATGCAGCATTGGCGGTTGCTGCAGTTGTTCTGTTACAAGACTCCTTTACTGTTTCTGAAGAAAGCATTCGGAAAGGATTGCGTGAGGCGAAATGGAACGGACGGTTTGAAAAAATTCAGGACAAGCCGACCATTATCTTAGATGGAGCTCATAATCCGGCGGGTATTGGTGTATTGATTCAAACATTAAAGGAGCGATATCCAAAGCAAAACTATCGCTTTGTTTTTTCAGCTTTAAGGGATAAAAATTATTCAGAAATGATTCGATTAGTAGATGATGTTGCTTCGGATATTTTCTTTACGGAATTTACACATGAGCGGGCAGAGAAAGCGACTGTTCTTTATGAAACAAGCGACGCTAAACAGAAACATATCGATTTTAACTGGCAAACGTGCCTCACACACGCTCTAGCAGCGGAAGAAGATGAGATTGTTGTCGTTACAGGTTCGCTTTATTTTCTTTCTTTAGTGAGAGGGTATATGAAAGAACATAAGGATAAAGTATGATAGGAATATAGTTGCATAAGCGAGGTGAAGCAGATTGGTTCTCATTTTTTCCGTAATCATTGCTATACTTTTTTTAGCATTACTATTCATTTTTCTTCCTTTGAACTTAACATTAAAAGGGAAAGTCATTCTCTTTTTAGCTAGTGTTTGTACAAGTCTTCTCGGTTTGGCCATGATGAATCAAGTTTCGATTTGGGGAGCGATTGCTGTCCAACTGTTTTTTGCCATTGTTCTAGCTTATTTGATAACAAAACGGCTTGCGCTTTTTCAAGAAAATGAAGATGAGTCCAATTTTCGGGAGAAAGAACTACAGCCATTGTTTCGTTATGAAGAGCTCTTGGAAAAAGCAAATCTGTCAAATACAGTGGATCAATATGGGTCTCCTTCTTTTATAAAAAAAGATTCGTTGTCCTCTCCACATTTTGAAGCTGAAACATCGAATAATAATCTTTCTGATATAGGATATGGAACGCCTGAAGAACCGGAGTTTATAGATTTGGAAGCGCAAATGGCTCAGGAAAAAGAAGAAAGTCAAAGGCAGCTTGAACTAGAAGAGGTTGCGTTTATGGTGGAGGACGAGCTCGAGCTCATAGATAGAGAAGGAAGAGTAGCGGAGGAAAAGGAAGAAGACCGAAGTCAGTTTGTACTAGAAGAGACTGCGGCTACTTTGGAAGATGAGCTGGATTTTATCGATATGAAAGCAAGAATGCTAGAAGAACAGGAAGAAGACGAGAAACAAACGTCATTTGAAATAGTAGATGAATCGAATGATTTCATAAAAATAAGAATGAAAATGTTTGAAGAACTCGATGAGATACAAGAGTTGTCAGATGATGGGCGAAAAAACGAAGAAATTGAGATAGAAGAAAAACAAACGATTGCAGATTCTGCAGAGAAGGATGAAGATACATCTCCGAGTACAAACCTTCATTCATTTGAGGATTTAGAAGAATCGTATTTGAAAAATAAACAGAAGAAAGACAGGGAGACGGTGTAAGTGAAGAAGGGGTATGTACGAACTTTAATTCTCTTAATAAGCAGTACTTTGTTTATCACCTGTTTCTCTCAAGCTGCGGTATTTGCTTATGAAAAAGTCTTTCCGCCGGGCCGGATTTTTGCTAATGGGACAGTGGTTGGACCGATTGATGTAGGAAATCTTTCCGAGGATGAAGCGTTATCTAAGATATCAGAAGCTATAGAAATTTGGCAGAATAAACAAGAGATAACGGTATCATTTTCGAATCAAGAAAGAACGATTCCAGCGATAGACATGACGTTTCTTTTGCAGGAGTCAATACGGTCGGCAGAAGATGGAGCAACGAATCCGTTATATGCGAATATTTCAAAAGAAACGGTTCGGAGTGTATTGGTTGAAATGGCAGGCGGGGAGTTTGTTTCCAACCTGGATGTTACAAAGCTTAAATCCGAAATAGAACGAAAAGCAGGATTATTAGGCAAGGATGGAAAGGAAATTGTGGCGATAGAGTTTCTGCGTGATAATCTAGAAACGAAAGTGTTATCTCGTGCTGAAATGAACGTAACCGATGCAGAAGATGTAGCTTCTTTTGTGAAGCAGCATGCAACGTTTACAATCCCTGCTTTTCAGACTGTAGCCTTTATGAAAGATGTGATGGCAAACGACCACACATTTTCGGAGGCCTTTTTAACGGAAGCGGCATCGACTTTTTATAAAGCGAGTTTAGCGACCAATTTGCAAATTATTGAAAGACATAGAAGTGTAGAGTTTCCGAGTGATGCAGAAGCGGGATATGAAGCGAAAGTTAACCAAAGTGATTTGGATTTTATTGTGAACAATCCAAATGATACGGAATTAACTGTAACGTTTAAATCGAAACAACAAGGCGTGTTAGTCGCTGAAATAAGCGGCTATCCGAACGGGAAAAAATATGTAGTTCGACAAGAAAATCCGAAAACATATCCATTTAAAACAATTGTTCGATACACATCTGACCCATCCAAGCCAGCAGCCTCACCAGGAAAACAAGGTTACTCTGTCTCTGTTTATCGAGATATCTATGATAGTTCTGGAGAGGTTAGCGACTACAAGCTCATGGCCAAAGACTTTTACTTGCCGATCAATGAAGTAGTTGTGAAGGAAACGAAGGAAGAAGAAGTACCGGAAGAGGTCACGGAAGAACCGGCAGTGGATAATGAGGAGCGAGCGAAGGATGCAGACGAAGAAACGAATGTGGATCAAGAAGTAAAAGAGGAAAGTCCTGAGGCAAATGAAGAAGAAACAGATGTGAAGAAATAGAGTAGA